>JABMPV010000432.1 GCA_013202595.1 bacterium | reverse complement strand
CCTGGCAGCGTCGATGCTGTTCACGCTTCCGGGCGCCCCGTGCATCTACTACGGCGACGAGATCGGGATGGCCGGTACCCACGACCCGGGCAGCAGGGGAGGGTTCCCCTGGGATCGCAGCGGAGAGTGGCACGGCGAGACGCTGGACCATCACAGGAGCCTCACCGCGCTGCGATCTGCTGAGCCCACCCTGCGATGGGGCGGTGTCGAAGTCGCCATTGGCGAGGGCAACACGCTCGGGTACATCAGGCATCACGAGGGCGATCGGCTGCTGGTCGTCCTCAATGCCGGTGATGAGCGCCAGCATTCGTGGTGCGAGGTGCGCGCTGCCAATGCCGAGTTGATCTGGGGCTCTGGCGAGGCGCGGACGTCAGACGGCGGTGTCCACGTGGCAGTCCCGGGCCGCAGCGCCGGCGTGTGGCGACTCTGCGATTGATCGCCGGGAGTCCGTCGATCTCGTCCTCTGGTTCCGGGGCGCTCTTCAGAGCGCGATCAGTCTGAGCCGATTGCGTCGACCAGAGCGACCCCGGCCTCGAAGGCGTCTGCAGAGCGGAATCCTGCTGCGGCATCTCTGATCGCTTCGGGCGACACGATGCCGAGCATGACCGCTGCGGCCGAGATGAGCGCCGGCGCCATCGACGCCGGTCCGAGCCTCGTCGGCGAGTTCTTGGGATCGAGGCGAATCACCCTGGCTGCGGTCTCGGGGAGGTCGAGGCCGACCGGAGCGACAATCGTCGATTCTGCGGCCATCGCTGTGATCGTCGATCTGATCCTGTTCACGCCATCGGTCGTCAGAGCCACCACAGCATCCGGATGGTCTGCGCCGGCATACCGAATGGGATCGGGATCGAAGACCACTGTCGAGGCGCTATGGCCCTTCTTGACGGTGGTCGGGTAATCGTCGTGCTGGGCTGTGAACAACCCTGATCGGACGCCGGCCGCTGCGACGATGCGGACGGCCGACCTCACCTTGCCGCCCGCGGATCCGGCAGCCTCGAGCACGAAGCGGCCATCGATGAGCGAGCGGTGGGAAGTAGGTGTCGGTTTCGGTGGGGGAGCAGGGGGCAATTGGCCTGCCATCGCGTGGAGCGCCGCGGCGAACTCGGTGCGAGGCTCGGATGCGACCACCAGGCCGGGATCGAGGCCGAGTCCACCCATGATGTCGTGAATGGTCTTGCGCGAGATGGTGTTGGTCCGCACGTAATAGGCCGTGCATAGTTCCCAGACGTCGAGGAGTGCGAACCCGTCGACTCCCATCGCCTCTTCGATCCGGTCGACCAGATCGTCGTCGAACGAGGTGCCCCGCCATGAATAGGCGCTTCCGTTGACGGCAACCGTCGAGCGAATATCGAGGGGGCGCTCGAGATTGCCCAACGGCGTGGTGGACGTGGTCGCCCCCTCCGGAGTGGTCGAGGAATGCTGACCACCCGTCATCCCGAAGTTGAAGTTGTTCATCACGATGAGGGTGATGCCGATGTTGCGTCGTGCCGCGGCGAGGAGATGGGCTCCGCCGATTCCGGTGCCGCCGTCGCCCATGATGACGATGACGTCCAGGTCGGGGCGGGCCAGTTTGATACCCGTGGCATAGGTGATGCTGCGGCCGTGCAGCCCATGGAGGCCGCTCGTGGCGAAGTACTGGTCGGACAGGCCGGCACACCCGATATCAGTGACGATCACGGTCTTCTCGGGAGCCGTTCCCCGCCGGACGAGCGCAGCGTCGAGAGCGTCGAGAATGGTGCTGTGGCCGCACCCTGGGCAGAACGGGAACTGCCGCTCGTTGCGCAGGGTGTCGAGATCGATGACGGTCGTGGTCATGCCAGTGCCTCCATGATCTGGCCCGGTGTGATCTGGTGGCCATCCACTCTGTTGACCCCTCGCACTTCACGATCACCGGCGATGAGTTGAATCTCCCTGATGTACTGGCCGTGATTCAGTTCAGCGACGACGATTGTGTCGATGCCCTGGAGCGCTTCGGCGATGGCGGTCTCGGGCACGGGCCACAGGCTCTCGATCACCAGGACGGACACCGGCGTCCCTGCTTGCCTGGAGAGATCGGCTGCTTCGAGGCACGCTCCGGCCGTGGTTCCGTAGGACAGCACGAGAACCTTCGAGTTCGGGTCGAAGTCGGCGTGTACCCGTTCGATCTCCTCTCGATGCTGCTCGATCTTCACCCTCAAGTGTGTATTGAGGGTTTCGACGACGACCGGGTCCTTGGTGATGTAGGCGTTCTCGTCGTGGGTCGATCCTGTGAGGCGCACCGTGTGGGAGGCGCCGTAGGGCCGCATCGGCACGACTTCGTCCAGAGCACCGATCCGGCAGGGCGGCTGGTCGGTGTCGTCGAGCGGCCGGGAACGCACCGTCGCCGGCTTGTCGGTGAGCTCCGTGACCGTGTTGATCGTCAGAGCGAGTTCCTTGTCGGTGAGCAGGATGACCGGCGTGCGGAACCGCTCGGCGAGGTCGAAGGCTTCGATGGTGAGACGGTGACTGCTCGGGATCGACCAGGGCGCCAGGACGATCATCGGATACCCGCCGGAGCTTCCCCATCTCGAGAACTGCACATCACCCTGACCGACGGTGGTGGCTCCCCCCGTGGCAGGTCCGAGCCGCTGGACATCGACGATGACGAGTGGGACTTCAGCCATCACGGCGAGACCGATCTGCTCGCTGTAGAGGCTCATTCCGGGCCCGCTGGTGGCCGTCATGGCCCTGGAGCCGGCCATAGCGGCGCCGATGCACATGCCGATGGAGGCGATCTCATCCTCACCCTGGACGGCGACTCCGCCGTGGGCAGGGATCTCGCGCATCATGGTCATCAAGATTCCCGAGGCGGGGGTTATCGGGTAACCGGCGAAGAAGTCGCAGCCAGCCTCGAGCGCTCCTCGGGAGATGGCAGCGATTCCGTCGGTGAGATACCGGGTGCTCATCGGACACAGGATCGCAAGACGTCTTCAGGGTCATAAGGGTCGGAAGTCCCGGACGATCCGCCGGACGGTGGTGCACGGCAGCCACGACCGGCGGTGCACTGAGCTATTCGCTCGCCCTGATGGGCCGTGGCGTGCCAGGATGTGCGCAGCCATCCAAAGGGAGCAGCATGTCCATTGCGAAGGTCATCGAGATCTCGTCGTCATCCGACGAGTCGTTCGACGAGGCCATCCGGGCAGGAATCGCCAAGGCAGGCGAGTCGGTCCACAACATCAAGTCGGCGTGGGTCAAGGAGCAGCAGGTCAGGGTGAAGGACGACGAGGTCGTCAGCTATCAGGTGAATCTTCTCGTCACGTTCGTGGTCGACTGACCGGGGTGACCGCTTTCGAACGCCCGGGCCTCGATGAGGTCCGGGCGTTCTACGACACCGGGGCGAACACAGGGCTGATCGTGCCCGTGCCGGCGGCGGAGTCAGTTGTCGGGCCTCTGCGCTTTGAGACCGATCCGTCTGCGGCGTTCGGCGTCGGCGCACACGTCACCGTGCTGTTTCCCTTCGTCCCCAGGGAGACGCTCGACCGGGAGGTCGAGGACGCAGTCGCCCGCATCGCAGCCGATCACGAGCCGTTCGATGTCACATTCGGAGAGATCGGCCGCTTTCCCGATGTCGTGTGGGTCGCTCCGGATCCTGCCGCGCCGTTTCGTGCTCTGACCCGTTCGGTGTCGCAGAGGTGGCCCGAGCATCCTCCCTATCGCGGCGAGTTCGACGAGCCGATTCCACATCTCACCGTGGGGCACGGTGATGAGGGCGATCTCGATCGCCTGGCTGGAGCCGTCGGACCAGGCCTTCCGATTCAATCGCGGGTCGATGTGATCGAGTTGCTGGTGTTCGATGGCGAGTGGTGGCGGCTCCGCAGGAGATTCCCCCTCGGAACGTGATCCTGCCGCTCCACATTGCGATGCCGCGGCGGTACCGTACCCATCCACCGCGATCCACCCCGGAGGACCTATGGCTGCAGACCTTCCCACCACAGAAGAGGAATGGCGCACCCGACTCAGCGCCGAGTCGTTCGATGTGCTCCGCAAGGGCGGTACGGAGCGTCCTTTCACTGGAGCCTTCTGGGACGACCATACGGCCGGGACATATCGCTGCGCCGGATGTGGCACCGAGTTGTTCTCATCCGGCACCAAGTTCGATTCGGGCAGTGGCTGGCCATCGTTCTATCAGGCGGTCGATGACGGGCGCGTCGAGACGCGTGAGGACCGCAGCCACGGCATGGTCCGCACTGAAGCGGTCTGTGCGACGTGCGGGGGTCACCTCGGCCACGTGTTCCCGGATGGGCCCCAGCCATCAGGCCTTCGCTACTGCATGAACTCAGCTGCCTTGAAGCTGGACCCCGAGGCGTGAGCGACCTCGAGCGCGGTGCCGACGGCCTCGATCGCTGCGCCTGGGGTGCCGGTGAAGGGATCTACCCGGAGTACCACGATCTGGAGTGGGGCCGGCCGGTCGTCGACGACAACCGCCTGTTCGAGAAGATCGTGCTCGAGGGCTTCCAGGCGGGATTGGCCTGGATCACTATCCTGCGCAAGCGCCCGCGCTTTCGCGAGGCATTTCTCGGGTTCGAGATCGATCGGGTGGCTGCGATGGGCGCTTCGGACGTGGAGGCGCTGCTCGGAGATGCAGGGATCGTCCGGCACCGGGGCAAGATCGAGGCTGCGATCAACAACGCCCGCGCGGCGCAGGAACTCATCGCGGCGGAGGGATCCATCGCCTCGTTTGTGTGGTCCAGGGCACCGGACCCCGTCCCTGCGTTCGACGGGTTCGACCGAATGCCGGCCAGCACGCCCGAGTCGACGGCATTGTCGAAGGATCTCAAGAAGCGCGGCTGGCGTTTCGTCGGGCCGACCACTGCGTATGCCTTCATGCAGGCGATGGGACTGGTGAACGACCACCTGGCCGGGTGCCACGTTCGATCCGCATGCGAGGCCGACCGGGTGCCCGTGCTGACCCGCTTCGCCGGGTGATCGGCGCGCCGGCCTGATCAGCGGGGCGGGCCGTCTGCGATGAAGTCGAGCCAGGCTTCCAGCGTGACGTCGGGGGGCCAGCCGATGTTCTCGATCCACCAGGTGGCCCCTGCATCTGCGAAGGCATTCGGCGACGCCGTCTCGGTTCCCGGGAACGACGAGCCATTGACCGCCACGTCGAACGGAGCGTCGGTTTCCCGATGTGACGCGACGTACCCGGCGATCTCGGCCAGCATCTCGGGGGTCATTGCGATGAAGTCATCCGGGCCGTCACCCGCGGCGATGGGGTACATGCCGTCCCAGCGAGCAGCGCGGCGAAACGCCGGCTTGCGAGGCCACATGCCACCCACCCAGACGGGGATGCGTGGCTGCTGCACGGGCGTCGGGTGGAACAACGCATCGGTGGCGGTGTAGTGCTTGCCCTGGTGATTGACCACATCCCCGCTCCATAGGGCATCGATCAGCGCCAGGCCCTCATCCAGCTGCTCGCCACGTACGCGGTTGTCTGCATGATCGCCGAAGTACTCGAAGTCCACATCGGGCGGCCATCCGATGCCGACACCGAGGATGAGTCGCCCACCCGACAGGTGATCGAGTGTCACGGTCTCACGGGCGAGTTTCGCCGGACGCCGGCGGGGCACCGGCGTCACCATGGGCCCGATCTTGATCCTCTTGGTGGCGACCGCGGCAGCGGCCATGGCGACCCAGGGATCGATGACGGGCCCCGCCCAGTGGCCCGCCTGGATGTGGTCCCACGGGAAGACTCCGTCCCACCCTGCCGCCTCTGCCGTGGTGGCGATCCTGACGACGACTTCCGGGTCGCCGAAGATCGCGAAGTTGGGGAAATGGAGGCCGTAGTGCATGGGGAGAACCCTACGCGCGGGCTGTGACGCCAATCACCCTCCTGCGGGGAAGCAGGAGGGTGATGTCGAACGGCCCGGGGGAGGGGTCAGCCGTTGGCGTTCTCCGAAGCGTGCTCCGACTCGTGCTCGGCGATCTGACGATGGACGTCGTCCATGTCGATCTCGCGCACCTGGCCGATGAGATCATCGAGCGCCGGGGCGGGGAGTGCGCCGGCCTGAGAGTAGAGGACCACGTTCTCGCGAAACACCATCAGCGTGGGGATCGACCGCACGTTGAAGAGTTGGGCGAGTTCCTGCTGGTCCTCCGTGTCCACCTTTGCGAAAACGATGTCCTCGTTGTTGTTCGACGCCTCTTCGAAGGTCGGCCCGAACTGCTTGCAGGGACCACACCATTCGGCCCAGAAGTCGACAATGACGGTGTCGTTGTCGTTGATCGTGGACTCGAAGTTGTCCTTGGTGAGTGTGACTGTTGTCATGGTTGATGATGCTCCCGTTCTGGTTCTGGGCGCTTCAACCACATCGGTCCCAGAAGTATTCCAATTTCCTAATACGTCACTGTGACGTAACGATCCGAGCACGGTGACAGACGGGGGAGCGGGGGTACGATCGCCCCCGATCGAAACAGCGGAGGGGACATGGCCGACGTCACCGACATCATGATGGAGCTCGAGGCACAGGGGACCGAGCAGCATCGGAAGGTGTACACGCGCCACGGCGCCCGGCCGCCGATGTTCGGGGTCTCGTACGCCGTGTTGCGGCCGCTGGGAAAGCGTCTGGGGCGCGACCAGGCGCTCGCTGAGGACTTGTGGGCGACAGGCAACCACGACGCGCGCGTCCTGGCCGGGATGATCATGGACCCTGGCGAGATCGACCGGTCGGGCGTGGACCGATGGATTGCCGATGTCGACAACTACGTGCTCACCGACTCGCTCACCGCGCCTATCGCCGGGAGCGCAGTCGGTCTCGCGGCCGCCTACGACCTGATCGGCCGCGCCGGTGAGTGGGAGCAGGCTCTCGGCTGGCAGATTCTCACGAACGCGCTCCTGTCGAGTCGGGAATTCGATGACGGCCAACTCGAGGCGCTTGCCGGTCGGATCGAAAGTGATATCTCCTCGGCCCCCAATCGGGCGAGGTATTCGATGAACGCCACGCTGATCGCTATCGGATCACGTAGCGACGAGTTGGAGGCAGCCGCCATCGACACGGCGACGCGGATCGGGGTCGTCGAGGTGGATCACGGGGAGACCGGCTGCAAGACTCCGTTTGCACCCGAGTACATCCTCAAGACTCGCGAGCGGCGCAGGGTCAAGGAGGCCGGGGCCGCAAGTCGGTGAGTGCTGGGTCCTCGGCGGCGGTGGTCACTCGCGGTACAGTTACGTCACTGTGACGCAAACATCTCCATCGCCCGCACGCTGCGCCTGGTGCGGAGCAGAAGTGGTGCAGACCCCCGGTCCGGGACGTCCCAGGCGATACTGCCGGCGCTCACATCGCCAGCGTGCTTTCGAGGCGCGGCGCGTGGGTGGCGAGATCGGCCTGTCATCTGGACAGACGCTGGTCGCATCCGAGGAACTGGAGATGCTCAGGGATCTGATCTGGGAACTGGGAGCAGCACTCGACGACGTCGAGCAGGATCTGATCGGCCGGCCGAAAGCGGACGAGTACCGCAGGGCCTTCGAGCACCTCCATGGCGCAGCCTCCCAATTGCGTGACCGCGCCCCCGAACCCATCGCCATCGGCGACGCCGATCCCGCATAGTTACGTCACAGTGACGTAACGGGTCGTAGGTGGTTGGTGCCGGGGGATACGCCATCACATGCCGACTGCTCGATTCACTGCGCCGATCTGTGAATGGCTGGGCCGGAGTGACCGGACCGGGGACCGGAGCAGCGGTCGATCGACCAGCGACACCACGGTGAGGGTCCCGCCGGCTCCGACCGGACTGATGCGAACGCGACAGGTACGGCCTTCGCCGTGGCGTTGCGGGTCAGCGGTCGCCTCAGGGACAGCTTCGTGGGCCGGTGCGTGGTGTTTCGGCGCCCACAGGCTTGTCAACGGTGCGCCCATAATCCACGTTATGTCAAGTTATGGGGATGGATACCTAAAACGACTCTTGCGTCCGGTCGGTGGCACTTATGTCAAGGTATGGGAATGGATGAGAAACCGTCCCGAAAGGACGACCACCCAACCACTTCCCCACCCGGTCTCCCCTTCTCTCAGGGACAGTTCGTGGGATTCGATCACGTGGTGCCGTGGCTGGCGGCCCGGGAGCGGAGCGTCACGGAGCGGGATGAATGTGTCGGCGCCTCTCAGGGGTCTCCGTGGTGTCCGGGGTCGTGGGGTACGTCCCGTGCGCCAACCGGTAGGTCCGTCGCCACTCCCCCGCCATTCGGGGGTCTGAGCGGGGGGCGGTGTCGCAGTATCCCCGTCGACGGAATCCGGTGTGATGGTGCATGACGAAGGGCGCGATCGGTGCGGGATCGTCACCTTCACTGTGGACGGCATCGAACCGGCCGACGTCCAGAGCCGCCTGCGGCGCGATGGAATCAACGTGTCGGCGCCCGGCCGGCGCAATGTACAACGCGATCTCTGGTGGAGGAACCTCGACGCGGTGGTTCGCGCCGGAGTGCACTACTTCAACTCACTGTTCGAATTGGACACGACGCTCGAGGTGATCTCAGCGATGAGGTCGTGATCCCGAATCGACGACCCTCCGGAGCGTGGAGTCACACCCCGGGGCGCACAGCCGCTTCTCGGATTCATCCACCCCGCCGGCTACCCGGCCGCGATCTTCCCCATTGCCACCAGCAATCGTTCGGGTGTCATGGGTATGTCCAGCCAGACTCCTGTTGCGTTGTAAACCGCCTGGGAGATCGCCGGGATGGGAGCACACGCCGGTGCCTCGCCGGCACTCTTGGCTCCGAAGGGGCCGACGGGGTCGGGGGTTTCACAGAAGAGGACTCCTGGATCGAGGGGGAACTCCGGGGCGCGCATGACCTTGTAGTCGCTGAAGCCGGGGTTGAGGACTCTGCCGGTGTCCGGATCGAAGGCCAGGCTCTCCTTCAGGGCGAACCCCGATCCGAGGATGGCGCCGCCGACTACCTGGTTTTCGAGGACTCTGGGGTTGAGCACGGTGCCGCTGTCCTGGGTGGCCAGGTAGTCGAGCAGGCGGATGGCTCCGGTGTCGACGTCGACTTCGATCTCGACGAAGTGGGCGGCGAAGTACCTGGCGTAGGTCAGGGAGGGCGGCATCGGGGTGGTGGTTCGACCGACGATGACGGGGAGAGTCTGTGTGTCGGAGGTCATCTCCGACATGAGGGTTCCCAACTCGATCAGGATCCCCGAATCCCTGGTGCCGGCCACGACTCCGTTGCTCAGGGTGAGGT
>JABMPV010000431.1 GCA_013202595.1 bacterium | reverse complement strand
GTCCAGGGTCTCCTGGACCGCTTCGACTTCGAAACGCCCCTCCCCCACCGAAACGGCCGTCAGGCAGACTCCATTGATCGCTATCGAGTCACCGATCGTCAGACCGTCTCCGACGACTGCAGCCTCGATCGCAAACCGGGTGGTGCCGCCCGTGTCGTCCACGCCCGCCACCCTGCCCAATTCCTCGACGATGCCTGTGAACATCACTCACCTCCGGGTACGAAAACGAACTTGATATCGGGGCCGAGACGCTCGACGACGACGATCTCACCGCGCCGGGCGTCACCCAGTGTCTCCCACACACCATCGAGCACGGTCCTGCCGACACCGCCGGCCACAACGGCTCCCAGGTACACGACGATGCGGTCGATCAACCCCAGCCGCCAGAGCGCCCCGGCCAGGGTCGGTCCTCCCTCGACGAGGATGCTGACGACACCCCGGGCTCCCAGGACGCCGACCATTGCCGCCAGGTCGACTCCGCCCGGACCGGGCAGGACCGTCACCTCCTGATCGATGGCCAGAGGCATCGGTGCATAGATCTCAGCACCCCTACCCCACAATCTCGCGCCCGTGGGGAGCGGCCGCCTCCCGGCGACCACGATCGGCATGGGCTCGGGGCCCTCGTAGTCGGGAATCCGCACATTCAGAGCCGGGTCGTCGGCGATCAGCGTCCCTGCGCCCACCACGATCGCGTCGGAATCGGCGCGCAACACATGGGCGTCGAGGCGCGATTCGACCGAGGTGATCCACTGTGAGGTCCCGTCGGCGGCTGCAGCCTGCCCGTCGAGCGTTGCGGCCCACTTCAGCGTGACGAGCGGCCGCCCCGTGCGGCGATGATGGAAGTAGGCGGGATCGACTGCCTCCACCTCGGCAGGAGCCACGTCCTCGACGACCTCGATACCCGCGGCCCGCAGGCGGGCGATGCCCGACCCATCGACGCGGGTATCTGGATCTCGAGCGCCGATCACGACGCTCGAGACACCCGAAGAGAGAATCGCCTCGGTGCACGGCGGTGTCAGTCCTGCGTGATTGCAGGGTTCGAGGGTCACGACCACGGTGCCGCCGCGGGCGGATTCACCCGCACTGGCGAGTGCGAGGGCTTCGGCATGTTCGTAGCCGGGGGCCTCGTGGACCGCCCGCGCCACCACAGATCCGGCGGCGTCGAGCACGATCGCACCCACGCGAGGATTGGGGTGCGGCCGTGTATGGCGGGTGAGGTCGATCGCCTCGGTCATCAGCCGCCTGTGATCCACATCGGTCTCCTGCCTCGTCCCGGTCTCCCGACCGGTGAGGGCGCACGACCCGGAGACGCCGGGCTGAGAGCGCGGCGCGACGGCGTTCGCCCTCCTTCTCTCATCCGGACTGTCACCGTCGGCCCAGGAATCTCACCTGGTCAATCCCCCGCGTGTGCGGGGAACTCGCGGGCTTTCACCGCCGGTCGGGAATCACACCCTGCCCCGAAGGAGGGGCTGTACCGAGAATCCTACCGGAGTGCGGATGCCACGAAGCCCACGATCGCCGAGCGCGTCGATCGCCCCGGTGGCGAAGGGCAGAAACAGAAGACCTGCACTCAGCGGGGGCAACGATCAATCCTGTACCGACGAGTCCCGCGCTCAGCGGGCGCGACGGTCGATCCGGTAGCAGGAGCCGGCCTCGGCCTTGGCGTGCTCCTTCATCTCGGAAGCCACAGCCGATGCCTCCCACTCGGTGTTGAACCGGCGACGGAGGTTGGTGGCCACGCCGAGGGAGAACGACACGATCGGGAACGCGTGACGCTCGCCCCGGCGGTCGATGACCTCGACGAACCCTCGCAGAGCGTCCTGGGGGTCGTAGAAGTCGAGTATGCCGTCATCGAAGCAATCGACCACGGTCTTGCAGAACAACTCGGCGATCTCGGGATCCATCACGGCGATGAAGTCGTCCCCGCCGACATGGCCCACGAAGCAGGTCGGATCGTTCGTCTCGACCGCAGCCTGGACCAGGGTGTTGGCCGTGAACTTGATCACGTTGTCGCCCCGCATGAAGCCGTAGTGGTCGTTGAATGCCTTGAAGTTGTCGAGATCTGCGTGGACCACGGCAACCGGCTTCCCGCTGCCCACTCTGCGCTCCAACTCCTCGGAGATCCGGAAGTTGCCGGGCAGGCTGGTGAGAGGCGAGAGGTCCCGCATGGCCTTGGAGCGCCGGAGAACGGCCTTCATCCTGGCCACCAACTCCTCGATGTCGAAGGGCTTGGTGACGTAGTCGTCTGCACCCATCTCGAGGCCCGCAACCCGATCGGCAGCATGCGCCCTGGCTGTGAGCAGCATGATCGCCACGTTGGCCGTGGCCGGGCTCACCTGCAGCCTGCGGAGGACTTCGAGGCCGTCCATGTCGGGCATGCCCACGTCGAGGAGGACGAGGTCCGGCACGTCGACGAACGCCTGATCGAGGGCCCCTTGGCCCGACGTCGCAGCATCCACCCGGTATCCCTCGACTTCGAGGTTCGCCCGGACGAACTGGACGATGTCTGGATCGTCATCGACGACCAGTATGCGTTCGCTCACTTCACGCCCCGCTTGCGGCCTTCCGTATCTCTCTCGCGGATTCGACAGGATCGGCCGCCCCGAGGATGGCCGTGCCCGCAACGAACACGGTGGCACCGGCGTCCGCCGCGAGGCGTGCCGTAGCCGCTGTGATTCCGCCGTCTATCTCGATATCGGTCACAAGGCCGTGAGAATCAACCCAATTCTTTGCCGACTCCACCTTTGTGAGCACATCGGAGATGAACGACTGGCCTCCGAAGCCGGGATGAACCGACATCACCAGCACCAGATCGGCCAATTCGACGAACGGCTCCACCGCCTCGAACGGCGTCGGCGGATTGATCACCAGGCCGAAATCGAGCCCCAGTTCGCGGGCGATTCGAGCAGCATCCGTCGGATCCGGATGGACTTCGGCGTGGATCGTCACGAGATTTGCACCTGCAGCAGCCAGCGGCTCAAAAAGGGCCACCGGGTTGGTGACCATCAAGTGACAGTCGAAGTAGAGATCCGTGACGGCTCTGAGCGACTCGACGATCGGGATGCCGAACGAAAGGTTGGGCACGAAGTGCCCGTCCATCACATCGACGTGTACCAGGTCGACTTCATCCTCGATCTCTGCGATCACCTCGCCGAGACGGGCGAAATCCGCGTTGAGGATGGACGGGGCGATCTTTGGGGAACCAGTGGGAAGCGGCACGGGGCGAGTGTATCCGGCGCCGGTATCGGTCATCGATCATCAATCCTCCCTCAGGGTTCGACCCGCAGTGACACAGCCGAACCCTGAGGGACGCTCTTCGCTACGGTCTGCCTATGACTGATTCAGCATTTCAGCGCTATCGGATCGAGCCGGGCTCGGTCGTGAGCCTGTCCGAAATCGACCCGAGGGACGGTGTCGCCTTCGAAGGGGACAAGGACGACGGCCGGAAGGCCCTCAAGGCCGTCAACCGGCGATTCGAGGAACTCCAGGAGTTGATGTTCGCCGAGGGCAGACGCCGTCTGCTGGTAGTGCTCCAGGCCACTGACACCGGGGGCAAGGACGGGACCATTCGCCAGGTCTTCGATGGTGTGAACCCCCAGGGCGTCAAGGTGGCTTCCTTCAAGCGACCGACCAGTGCCGAACTCGCCCACGACTACCTGTGGCGAGTGCACCCCGGGGTCCCCGGCAACGGCGAGATCGTCATCTTCAACCGCAGCCACTACGAGGACGTCCTGGTGGTCAGGGTGCACGACCTCGTCCCCGAGGAGCGCTGGTCCAGGCGCTACCGCCACATCAACGAGTTCGAGCGGATGCTCGCAGACGAGGGCACCACGATCCTCAAGTTCTTCCTGCACATCTCCAAGGACGAGCAGAAGGAGCGGCTCCAGGCTCGTCTGGACAACCCGGCCAAGCACTGGAAGTTCAGCCTCGGCGACCTGGCCGAACGTGAGCACTGGGACGACTACCAGGCCGCCTTCGAGGCAATGCTCACCGAGACCAGCACCGACTGGGCTCCCTGGTACGTCGTGCCGGCCGATCGCAAGTGGTATCGCGACCTGATGATCGGGTCGATCCTGGCCAACACGCTCGAGTCATTCGACATGCAGTTCCCACCCAACGAAGACGACCTGACCGGCGTCGTCGTCGAGTAGCGTCCGGTATCCGACGTCCGGTATCCGGTATCCG
>JABMPV010000430.1 GCA_013202595.1 bacterium | reverse complement strand
GCCGGAGCGTGCCGTCATGATGGCGTCAGGCGCGCTCGTCGTCGGCGCGCTTGCGGCCGCCACTATTGGTGTGACGCTTGCCGTCCCTGGCCGGGCGATCGGGTCTGCGGATGCTGCAGTCACGGCCTGTCTGGCAGGCGCCGGGTTCCTCATGTACGTTCTAGCGATCGGAACCGGCCTCTTGCGGAATCTGGACCGTACAGCCATGGACTGGCGTTCGGTGGAAATCGCGGACATCAACCCCTGGAAGGTGCAAGATCTCGATTTCCAGTTTGGCGGGCGTTCCTTCGTCCTGCACAACGACGAGGACGATCGCTGGACCTTGACCGAAGGTGACCAGAAACCGACCAAGATGGACGAAGAACGGGTGCTGGAGGTCCTGGGGCAGATCGACAGCCTGGACGCCACATCCATCGGGTCACCGGGCCAAGATCCCGGGCCGGAGGTGGGGCGGTTCGTTCTGACCACCGAAGGGGAACCGCTGGTCCAGTTCACCCTGCATCGCACCGGTGACGTCTGGGCAGCCCAGGTCGAGGACGACCCGGCAGCCATGACGATCCCGGAAACTTTGGGACTGTTCCTCGAGGAGTTCTTGGCCAATCCGGCGGGGAATGAGCTCTAGGAACGGGTTGCGGTCGAGGGGAAGAAGAGAAAAAGGTCGCACAGAAGAGAGCAGCTACTTTTTGGAGCTGGTCTTCGGCGATACGATGGCCAGCGGGTTTTCCATCAGCCAGCTGCGAGCCAGGCGAGCGTGGACGCGGTTCGCGCCGAGCAGAGCGACTGCCAGAACCCCGGGTAAGATCGCCAACCAGGGCACCCAGGGCACCATACCTAACGCGCACAACAGCGATGCTGCTGCTGCACCCAGGAACCGGCGACGGGCCCGATGACGCCGCTGGGCCCATCGCAGGGCGGCTTGGATGCGGGGTTTGTCGTCCTGATCCGCGCGCTCGAGCGCTTCGCCGAACTGTTCCAAGGCGCTGCGCAGTTTGCCTTCGGAAGCGTAGATCAGACCCGCAAAATACCTCGGTTGGAACAGTGTGGCGTCCCGGCGGATGGCTTCTTCGAACGCCTCCAACGCCTCGATCCTGCGCCGCTGCCGCAGCAGATTGAGGCCCTGGTTAAATCGCACCAGCCCATCGTCGGGAAGATAGGCGGCAGCCATCGCACCGTACATCTCTCCCTCTTCGACCTGTCCAGCTGTGTCCAGCAGGGTGGAGAGCGCCAGATAGGCTTCCCGATGGTACGGATTGTCCTCGACGGCGATCTTGAAGTTCTGGATGGCACCAGTCGTGTTGCGTCTCCTCAGTTCGACCAATCCAGCGGAAAACGCCGACGCACCAGCCGGCGACGCCAGGTCCCCGTGTTCATCCTGCCAACGGGACGGTAGCGCCTCTTCAGAATCCCAGCTTTCCCGACCGGGAAGGTCGTCCAATGGGGTGTCGGATCGGTTGCCGCCATCGGCCACCGCCATCCGGCGAGTGATGATGAAATCGGCGACTTCACCCTTCCGGGCAACAAACACTCGCTCGAAGCGGTCTCCGCCCATACGCTCGGACGCGCGGAAGGTCTCCACGTGCTCGTCATATTCGGGGCTGCTCTCGCTCGAATCTCCATCCTTGCCGAATATGTAGAGCAAGAAGATGCTGCCGTTGTCGCCGTGTTCCACCTGATAAACCGCGGGGTCCTCAGCCTGGACGATGTCCAGCCGGTAGGCGTTCAACGCCTGCTGGAGCGGTCGCTGGCCTCGCCCGCCGGTGGTCTCACCGAGTTGCTCCTGCAGCAGGTTGATCCCTTCACCGATCACGCGTTGCTGTTCCGTGTGTTGCCCCCGGGCCATGTGAGCACCGATATCCTGGCATCGCATCAGGTAGGAACGCCGGAGTTGTTCGATACGTTTGTTGCAATGGTCTACCTCGGCCGCCACCACGGAATCGTCGGTGTAGCGCCATGGCGCACTGGCAATGCGCCGCAGGTAAACGCGCATCGATTCGTCGTAAGAATAGCGGCGCACCACTCCATCACGATCGACCAGTTCCACCGGGAACTCCACGATCTCCGTGTAGTCCTTGGTGTCGTACCGAGTAAGCTTTTCTTTGGAGGGCGATCTAGCTGGCGT
>JABMPV010000429.1 GCA_013202595.1 bacterium | reverse complement strand
CTGCCAATTGCCTGTGAGCACTACGCGGGCGACGGCGAGCGGGGGACGTGCCGGGGCGTGCTGACCGTGCGCGGGCACGACACGTGCCGCCGGTGCCAGGCCGACCCGGTTGTGGCCGATCAAATCCGCCGCACGGCGGAGACCCTGCGGAACGGCCCATCCAAGCGGAAGTCCAGCGTCGCGTGCGTGTTACGGCAAGGTCCCGTCCGCCTGGAGGGCTGCAAGACCTGCGGAGGCAAGAACACGCAGATCAAGGTGTACTACTGCGGCTCCAAGGACCACGAAGTGAAGATCGACCCGGATTGCATAGATTGCCCAACTCGCCGCGAGGAGTGATATGGCCGTCAGTTGCTCAAATTCGAGTTCCTCCTACTGGTCGGTGAGCTGCTCGCCGTCAAGCGCCACGTCCTACTCCCGAAGCTCCAGCGAGTCGCCGTGGTCGTCCTCGGTGATGTTCACGAGCTACTCGGTCAGTTGGTCGGTGGATTCCAACAAGGACTGGTTCTCCTCGATGTTCTCCCGCGAGATCGGGGTCTCGGCGCTGAGTGCCGTCGAGACGAGTTGGACGGGCACGTCCAGCGCCCTCCTGTGGCACGAGTCCTCGGCATGGAGCGCCACCGGCCAGGCCTCGTCGGTGGCGACCGACGGCACGTCCTCCTGGTCAGGCTCCGCCTGGTCGGGCGGCTGGACCTCCAGCAGCAGCCTCGCCATCGCCAGTAGCACGTTCCATTCGTCAACCTGCTGGACGGGCTCGTTCAGCTACGGCCTCTCGGATTCCAACTCGGTCGATGTCTACCTGATCGGGAACTCTTCGAGCTCCTCCGGGGTGCTCGTGGAGACCACGACGAGCACATCCCACGAGGTCTACGTCCCGGTTGGTACGTCGTCCACGGTCGGCACCAGCAAAGAATCATGCTGGACAAGCAACTCCAGTTACAGTATTATCTCGTGGTCGTACTCGCGGTCCGGGAGCGTGAGCGAATCCTGGCTGACCAGTTGCAGCATATACTGGTCGTCGTCGAGCTCGGGCACGTGATGGCGACGAATGGAGCGGATCGCCCATGGAACAGGTTCAACTCTGCGGCGACGATTTCGATCACGTCAATCTTCTGACCTCCGAAAGCATGATGGCGGGCCAGTTCGACCAGTTCATTTACTGCCTCACGCGATTCACGGGTGCCCGTGAAGTGGTCGAGCTGGGCGTCTGGAAGGGCCAGACGGCAGCCTTCCTTGCCAAGGCCATGAAGCACAACGGCGGCATGTGCTACGGCGTGGACGTGGGTGAGTACCAGACGGAGGCCATGGCCCACATCGAGCGGCTCCAGCTTTCCCGATGGTTCACCTACATCCGGGGTGATAGCGCCGAGGTCGGGCGCACTTGGAAGCGCGGTCGGGTGAACTTCGTGTTCGTTGATGCCGGCCACGACTACGATCACGTCCGGGCCGATGTGGAGGCCTGGTGGCCGCATCTGCGCGTGGGCGGCTACATGGCAATCCACGACATCGTGAGCCGCGATGGCGCGGGGCGCGTGGCCAGCGAAATAACTACGGGCAAGGCGCCATTCGACACGTGGCAATGTTTGGTGCTCCCGCTGTACTGGGAACACGGTGCGTTGGTCGTGACCAAGCTGGGAGAATCCCATCGGGAGTGAGCGGCATGACGGTCAACGTGAGCGGGCAGGGCATCTGCGGAGATGACCTCGATCTAATGCGCCACGCGCACTGGTCTCCCCGGCCAGGCGAACCTGCATTTCTCAGCGGCCCATTCGTTCAGATCATGTACGGCCTGGCGCGATTCAGTGGCGCGAAGGTGATTGTCGAGCTGGGCATAAGCATCGGGTCGACCGCGACCATCTTTGCACAAGCCGCGGCCTTGAACGATGGCATGGCCTACGGCGTTGACCTGTTGCACACGCACCAGGCCGACGCACTGTCGCGGCTGCAACGCATGGGCCTGGACGCCAACTGGACGTTCATTCAGGGTAACACCGCCGAGGTGGGCCGGAATTGGGACCGGGGGCCGGTGAACTTTCTGTTTGTCGATGCGGGGCACGATGTCAAGGACGTGAAGGACGATCTGACCGCCTGGATGCCGTGCATGGCGCCGGGCGGGTTCGTGTGCTGCCACGACTACTCGGATGAAGGCTACGGCGTGGGCGAGGTGGTCGACGCATTCATGGCGGTCGATGCCAATGGCGAGTGGGAGTGCCTGACGTTGCCGTGGGGCTACGGCATGGCCATCCTGCGTCACAAAGAGGGGGCCGCCAAGTGAAGATCCTGTTTGCGCCTCCCCAGCAAGGCTACACCGAGGAGATGCTGTTCTACGGCCTGGTGGAAGTGCTGGGCCATGACAACGTCGTCGATTACCCGCGCTACGAGACGCTACGCGCCGCCCCGCCCAGCGACGGCTCATTTGGTGCCTTGTGCGGCATGCTGTTCGGTGCACCGGAGCCCGACAGGTCGAACATGCGACAGCGCGTGATGGGCGGCGAGTTCGACTTGATCGTGGTGAGCAACCGGTCCTGGCACATGCTTCCTCTTCACTACTACGACGCCGTGCCGGCGGTCTTCGTTGATGGCGAAGACCACGCGGACCGGATGCTGCGGGCGGAAGCTGAGCAAGGCGTCAAGGCAAAGCTGTACTTCAAGCGCGAAGCCTACGTGGTCGATCGCTACATCCGGCCGCATCCGTTCAGCTATCCCGAGCTGTACGCCACGCCGCCGAGCCTCGGTCGGCCGCGCCCAGTCGGTGCCATCTTCACCTTGCCGCACTACCCGCGTGATCGCGTCATCGAGGCGTTCGAGCACCACATGCCCAACGTGGCGATTGTGGCCGGGCACCAGGCCATGAGCCACAAGGGCTATCGGATGTTCATGTCGCAGTCGCGCGTCGGTCTGGACGTACGTGGGTTCGGCTACGGATGCCTGCGACGGGTCGAGGTGGTGGGCCACGGGTGCGTCCTATGTGCCCAGCGGTTGCCCATCGTGATGCCCCACGAGTTCGAGCATGGATCGGAGTGCTTCTTCTTCGAGGACATACGGGACGCCGTGGTGTTCGTGGACAACATGACTGAAGACCAGTACATGGACATGGCCGGGCGGTCCTGGGAGAAGTACCTGGCCTATCACACAACGAAGGCGCGAGCCGAGCAGTTCTTGAACGATGTCGAGAATGTGCCGAGCTGACAAGGAGAGAACCCATGCAGGCACAGGCAGTCGTCGGTGACGATCTGGACCTTTTACCGCATCAACATCTGAGCGTGAGCGGGATGCAGGTCGCCTTCACGGCAGGCCCATTCCTTCACGTCATCTATGGGATCGCCCGGTACAGTGGCGCCAAAACTCTGGTGGAGATCGGTGTGGCGGACGGCTCAATGAGCACTTTGCTCGCGCAGGTGGCGTATCTGAACAGCGGCCATTGCTGGGGCGTGGATGTCGATGCGGCCTGCGAGATCGTCATCCGCAACCGATTGGCTACCATGAAGTTCGGTCCGCAATGGACGTTTCTGTTCGGCGACAGCGCAGAGGTCGGCCGACGCTGGCTTCACGGGCCGATTGATTTCCTGTTCATTGATGGTGGCCATGAGTACAAGCAGGTCGTGGCCGACCTCCAGACTTGGCTCCCCCAGCTCGCACCGAATGGGCATGTCTGCGTGCATGATACGCACAACCCGGATCGGGCTGATGTTCGGAAGGCGACGGACGAATTTCTCATGGAATCGGGGATCAACTGGGATGCGCTCTACCTGGACTACGATTCGGGCCTGTTGATGCTGAGGCGAAAGAAGAGGCCCGAATGAAGGTATTGTTTGTGCCGCCCCAGCAGTGCTACACGCTCGAACTGCTATTCGACGGCCTAGTGGATGTGCTGGGGCCGGAGAATGTGGTGGACTTCCCTCGATACGAGATCGCCCGGAACGCGGGCCGTGCCGTGCCCTACTACGGGGGCACGTTCGCCGGCTTCATGTCCCATTTGCCGGAACCCGATCGCAGCGATATTTGTTCGCGCGTCCTGGGAGGCGAATTCGATCTGCTGATCATCAACAACCGAAATTGGAAGGCGGTACCGCGACGATTCTTCACTGCCGTCCCGACGGTGTTCATTGATGGCGAGGACCGCGCCGGCCAGTTTTTCCGAACCGAAGTGGAGCGCCTTCCGCTCCTTCTGTACTTCAAGCGGGGCGCCTTCTTATCGACGCCGTTTCTGAGACCCCTGACCCATTCCTATCCGTTCCGCCTGTCGCATGCACCGAGCCATGGCCGCACCCATCGGGTGTCTGGGCTGTTCTCCAGCGATTGGTTTCCTCGACCACTCCTTGCTGCCGCGTTTGCAAGCTACGCCCCCGATGTGGCCGTCTTCCCACCCAAGCTCGCCCTTGGCCGCGATGCGTATAGGGCACGGCTGGCAGACAGCCAAGTCGGATTGGATTGCCGCGATGTGGGCTGTGGGTCTGTGCGGCGCGCCGAGGTGATGGCGTCCGGCTGCGTGCTGGTCGGCCAGCCCCAGCGGGTCGTGGAGCGGCACCCGCTGGAACATGGGACGGAATGCTTCTACTTCGAGGAAGTCGGGGATGCCGTGCAATTCGTGGATGAGCTCACCGAGGATCGCTACATGGAAATGGCCTCGCGAAGCTACGACAAATATCTCACCTACCATACCACGCGCGCCCGGGCCGAACAGGTCCTGAATGAAGTCGAAGACGCGATCGACCGGAGGTCTGCCTCGTGAAGATCCTGTTTGTCCCCCCCCAGCAGGGCTATACCGAAGAGCTGCTGTTCTACGGGCTGCGCGAGGTTCTCGGTGAGAATGCGATCGACTTTCCCCGCTATGACCTCCTGTGGGACGCGGCACCTGATCGCGGCACCTATACCGCCCTAACCGGGTTGCTTCACGGTCAGCCCGAACCCGACCGCCGTGGCATTTCGCGCCGTGTCGTTGATGGCGAGTTCGATATGTTTGTTGTGAGCAATCGAAGTTGGCGTTTCGTGCCGTCCCATTGGTACGACCGCATGCCCTCCATCTTTCTGGACGGGATGGACGAGGCTCATGTTCTGTTTCAGACCGAAATCAATGTGTTGCGCCCCATGCTCTATGTCAAGCGGGAGTGCTATGTGGAGGACCATTTCATAAGGCCGATGCCCTTTTCGTATCCAAAGGCATTGGCCGGTTCGCCAACGGCGAATCGAAGTCGACCCATTGTCGGGCTGTTCGGCAATGACCACTACCCGCGCTGCCGCCTGCTGGAGGCGTTTCGCCAACAGGGGGACGTGCGGCTGGTCCAGGGCGCATCGGTCCTGGGCAACGAGGCGTACCGGATGCTACTTCGCCAGTCCCGATGTTCACTGGATGTGCGGGGCTTCGGGTATGGGTGTCTCCGACGGTTCGAGGGCCCCGGCCAGGGATGCGTCCCGGTCCTGCAGCGCGTGCCGATCATCATCCGAGAGGAATGGCAGGATGGCGAGGACGCCTACTTCTACGATGACACCCGGGATGCGGCATGCTTTGTGAAAACGCTCACCGAAGACCGCTACATGGAAATGGCCTCGCTGTCCTGGGAGCGTTACCTCAAGTATCACACGGCGAAAGCCAGGGCCGAGCAGTTCCTGAACGACGTTGAGGATGCCCTAAGCCGACGGTAATGGCCTATGT
>JABMPV010000428.1 GCA_013202595.1 bacterium | reverse complement strand
GCAGTCGTGGTGGGCGCAGCAGTCGTGGTGGGCGCAGCAGTCGTGGTGGGCGCAGCAGTCGTGGTGGGCGCAGCAGTCGTGGTGGTGATCGTTGGCGTAGTCGTGGTGGGAATGGCTGTCGTCGTCGTCGTGTCAGTACCGTCATCGTCACCGCATGCAGTGACCACGAGCGCCATCACGAGAAGCGCAATCATCAGCTTGGAGGTCCGCATCGAGACTCCTTTCACCGCGCCAGGCTATACCGCTGTAGCGTGACCTGGTCGGCAACGCGGGGAGACGGCGTGGTGGAGATCAAGAAGATCGACATGGGCAGCCGCCGCGATGTGCGGAGATTCATAGGAGTCCCCTTCTCCCTGTACCCGCCCGACTCTCCATGGCTGCCCCCCTTGCGCAGCGACGTGAGGTGGTCACTCGACCGCACACGCCATCCTTTCTACGCCCACTCCGACGCAGACTGCTTCATCGCCGAGAGCGGCGGAAGGGCGGTCGGCCGCATCACCGTCATGGAGAACACCACCTTCAACCGGTACAGAAACACGTCCGACGCCTTCTTCTACTACTTCGATGCCATCGACGACCAACCCGTCGCCGATGCACTGTTCGGCGCAGCACGCAAGTGGGCGTCACAACGCGGTTTGGCACGACTCGTCGGGCCAAAGGGCTTCCTGCCATCCGACGCGATGGGAGTCCTGGTGGAAGGCTTCGGTCATCCACCGGCAGTGGGGCTTCCGTTCGACTACCCCTACTACGCAGACCTCATCACCGGAAGCGGATTCGAGAAGGAGACCGACTTCCTCTCGGCGAGGATCGCCAAGCCGCAGCGACTCCCCCAGCAAGTGTTCGAGATGGCAGACGCCGTCGCCGAGCAGTTGAACATGCACTGGCGAACGTTCGACTCCCGTCGTGAAGTGAAGCGGTGGAACCGGCGCTTGTTCGCCGCCTACAACGAGACATTCACCGAGAACTGGGAGTACTGGCCACTCGAACCCGACGAGATGGACGCCATCTTCACCCGCTTCGCCTCGATCATCGACCCGGAGACGATCGCAGTCATCCTCACGGACGACGACGAGATCGTCGGCCACCTGTTCGGCGTCCCCGACGTCTCCCGGGCCATCATCAAGAGCAGGGGCAGGCTGTTCCCCTTCGGGTGGGCCCGGGTGCTGCGGGAACTGCGACGCACTACACAGACGAGCTCGTTCGGGATGGGTATCCGGCCTCGTTATCAGGGCACGGGCGCGAATCTCATCATGTACGCCGCGTTCGCCAGGGTGGCCGAGCAGGTCAGATACACGACCTCCGAGTTGGTGCAGGTCGAGGAGGGCAACACCAGGATGCTGAGCAACCTCGACGGCATCGGCGTGGATTGGCACAAGCGGCACAGGGTGTTCTCCAGGCCCGTTTGAGCCACATCCGGGGGTTCGTCAAGGGGCCGCGCC
This sequence comes from bacterium, assembly GCA_013202595.1. Lineage (GTDB taxonomy): Bacteria > Actinomycetota > Acidimicrobiia > Spongiisociales > UBA11373 > JABMPV01. Next base: position 9,172 of record JABMPV010000428.1, on the reverse strand, counting down.
TCCCGACCGATACCCCTGGTAACCGATGACCACCTCCACCGACCCCGCCTCCGGCGGTCGCCTGGCGCACCGCGCCGTCCGGGCGATCGCATGGAACTACACGTCGTGGTTTGCGACCAAGCTGCTCGTGCTGGTTGCAACCGCGATGCTGGCGCGCCTCCTCACACCCGAGGAGTTCGGTGTCGTCGGATTTGCGACCGTCGCGATCGCCTATCTGTCGGTCCTCCAGGACCTCGGGCTCGGCGCCGCGCTCATCCAGCGGCGTGAGGACGTCGAGGACGCCGCCGACACCATCTTCACCCTCAACCTGGTCGTCGGTGCCTCGCTCGCACTGGTCACTGCGCTCGGAGCCCCCGCCGTGGCTCGCTTCTTCGGGGAACCCCAGGTGGAGCCGATGCTGCGCATCCTCGGCCTCGGCTTCATCCTCAATGCCATCGGCAGCACCCACATCACCCTTCTGCAGCGGCGACTCGAGTTCTCGAAGAAGGTCGTGCCCGACGTCGGCAGGTCGCTGGTCAGGGGAATCGTCTCCATCGCTGCTGCCGTGGCAGGGCTCGGCCCATGGGCGCTGGTGATCGGGCACCTGGCCGGATCGGTGACCGGCACGGCACTCGCCTGGGTGGTCAACCCGTGGCGCCCCAGGCTCAGGGTCGTGCGCAGACTGGTCCGGCCCCTGGTCCGCTTCGGTGGGCCGCTGCTCGGCGTCGATCTCGTCCACGCCATGGCGGCCAACCTGGACTACCTCATCGTCGGGAAGGTCCTGGGAAGCTCGGCACTGGGCATCTACACCCTGGCCTATCGGCTCCCCGAACTCCTTCTGATCGGTGTCGTCACGGTCCTCAACAAGGCCGTCTTCCCGGCATTCGCCGCCGTCCAGGACCGTCCGGAGGCGCTGAGACGTGGGTTCCTCGCCTCCATGGAGTACGTGCCCATGGTGGTGGTGCCCATCGGCCTCGGGTTGATGATTGCCGCGGAGCCGATCGTGATCGTCACGCTGGGAGACACATGGCTGGACGCCGTGCCGGTGATGAGGGTGCTGGCCGCCTTCGCCATGGTCAGCTCGTTGATGGTCGCCGACGGCGACGTCTACAAGGCGCTCGGCCGGCCGGGAATGCTCGCACGGTTCGCCGCGGCCAAGGCGCTCCTGCTGATCCCGGCACTCCTCATCGCCGTCCACCACGGCCTCATCTGGGTGGCCGCCGCTCACCTGGGCACCACTCTGATCGTCAAGGCCTCCCGCGCGGTGACAGTCACCCGGCTGATCGACATCGGCATGGGGGATCTACTGACGCGACTCAGGCCGAGCCTGATAGCCGGCGCCGCACTGAGTGCCGCATCACTCGCCGCCATGACGGCGACCTCCGGTACCTCGGCCCTCGGCCGTCTGGCCGTCACGATGACTGCAGGAGGGATCTCCTATCTCGCAGTGCTCGCGGCGGTCGCAGGGCCATCGATCCGACGTCTGGTTCGCCTGTTCAGACGAGAGAACACTCAGGAGACCGGTCAGATCGACCGAATCGAACCTGACCAAGCACGGAGCTCTTCATGACCGGACCCATAGGACTTCGCCACCCGGCGCCGCCTCGCGCCGAGCGCCTGGCCGCAGTGACACTCGGCGCCGTCGTGACCGGCCTGGCCATCGCTTTTGCGCTGATCCCCGGTATCCGAGAGCGTCTCGTCATCGAAGACGGCGCCATCGAATGGATCACGGCTTTGACGTTCCTTGCGGCGGCCATCCTCGGTACGGGGGTTCTGCTCAGAGACGCCAACCTCCCTCACATCTACTGGGCCATCCCTGCCCTCGGTGCGTTCGGATTCCTCGATGAGATGAGCTTTGGCGCGAGGATCTTCGGATACCCGCTCCCTGTGATCGACGGAATCGAAGTGGACAGCTTCCACGACATCTTCGACCTCACCGACCGACTCGCAGGAGACCTGGGTATCCAGCGGACCCATATCGCCGCCTTCATGCTGCTGCTCGCGGCGGCGGCAGCCGTCTTCGTCTTCAAACGGGGACTGCTCCCGCGCATCACCACGTGGTTCAGCGAACAGCGGCCGATCATGCTGGCTATCGGCACACTCGGCTTCCTCGCAGTGGGCGTGGTCTTCGACCTACTGGGAACCACCACCACGGCCCGGTTCCTTGAGGAGACCTCCGAGTTCACCGGATCCGGCCTCCTGTTCGTCGCAGCCGCGGTCATGTCCGACGAGGCACATCGATCCGTGAGCCATAGGACCCTCGAAGACGCGCTCCCGGGCGGAAGCGACTCCTCGTGAACCGTCGGACGGTGCTCGTGGTCGGTGACTACCGACAGACGCTGACGATCGTTCGCTCGCTCACCGGTGCCGGCTACCGCGTTATCGCGGGCGTGGACCGCTCGAAGACCACCCATGTCTCGCAGTCTCGCCGGGTGGCTGAACTGTGGCCTCACCCTCCCATGCAGTCCGATGGCTTCGCCGGGTCTCTCACCGATGCCATCGAGCACTTCGCTCCCACCGTGATCCTCCCCGTGGGAGACAAAGAGATCTCGTGGTTCTCGCAGAGGGCCGGCGACATCGGGATCCCCATCGCTTCGGTGTCCCATGCCGTCGCGTCCCTCTGCCAGGAGAAGCCGGCCCTGCTCGCCGCAGCCGACATGCTCGGGATTCCCCACTCGACATCCAGCGTCGCCTCCGACCTCTCCGCCCTCGGAGACGCAGCAGACGACGTCGGGTACCCGTGCATCATCAAGTCGAACGACCCACTTCGACGAGTGTTCGGAAGCAAGGGCACCGTCTGCGCAGACCGCAGCGAATTCGAGCGACGGCTCTCCCGGTGGCCCGAAGGCCACGAGTCGCTGATCGTCCAGAAGTTCCTCGACGGCGCGCGCCACAACCTGTATTTCGCAGCACATGAGGGTGAAGTGCTGGGAATCGTCGAAGTGGAGATTCTCAGGACCGATCGCCTCGACGGCACCGGCTACGCGGTTGACGGGAGGACCGTGGATCTCAGGCCGGATCTCGCCGAACAGACGCGGGCTCTCGCCAAGGATCTGGATTACACCGGCGTCGGATGCACCCAGTTCATCGTGTCTCCCTCCGGAGAGACCTCCTTCCTGGAGCTCAACCCCCGCCTCGGCGCCAACTACGTGGTTGCCGACGCCGCCGGTCTTCCGCTCGCCCGGATCGCAGTGGACCTGGCCCGCGGCCGCACCGTCGATGCAGTGCACGACACGAGATCCGGCCTTCGGTACGCGTGGACTATCGGCGACCTCTACGGCCTCCGCCACTCCATCACCCACAGCGGTCTCTCACCGGGCGACACGCTGCGCTGGATGGTGCGAATACTGACGACGGCGCTGCGAGCCAGGGTGCACGTCACGTTGGCCTCAACCGATCCACTACCGTCTCTGTCGCTCTTCTGGAGAGACTTGCTCCAACCCCTGTATCACGAGGTGAAGCGCTGGGCTCTACGCGTCACACACCTCAGCCGTCGCTGAGCATTGCCACTCCTCTGCGATCACCATCTTCTCGTGTGCCGGCGTGTTGACCATCTCAGCGATCCAGTAGCCGCGCACGAGAGCGATGTCGATGGGGAAGACGAAGTCGCCGCCCATCAACTCGCCGCTGACATCGACATGGAATCTCGCGCCGATGAGCGACCCGGCAGGAGTCTCGATCGACTGGCCGATCCCGCTCACCGAGTAGGTGAACACGGCCCCGAGGTCCATTACCTCTCCGCCGAACTCGAGTCGGGCAACCGTCTCTGTGGCGACCGGAGCCAGCATGTCACCACTGACGTCGAACACGACAGGATCGGGGTACCACTCGAGCGTGTACCCGCCATCGGGCCGGAAGTACTCCCACCCGGCGAACTGGACGAGCCAGGGCGCCGGACTCCCGAAGTACATGGCCAGGCCCTCGTTGTTCGGCTCGACGACTCCGAGAGTGAATCGATCCCATGTACCGCCCTGGAACTCGACGCCGTGGGTGTAGACCGCGGGCAATTCGAACACATCGCCGAAGTTCGTGATCTCGTAGACGGCAGTGGATCCATCCGGCATCGACGCGGGTCTCGTGGGTATCCCCTCAAAGTGTGGAGACTTCCACTATGAGGAGATGTCATGTCAGAGGTACGACGTAGGTATGACCCGGAGTTTCGTGAGGGGGCGGTGCGGATTGTCCGAGAGACCAGCAGACCGATAGCGGTGGTGGCTCGGGATTTGGGGATCAATCCTGGGACTCTGGGGAACTGGGTGAAGAAGGAACGTGTTGAGCGTGGTGAGGCTGAGGGTCTCACTGTCGATGAGCGGGCTCGTTTGGTGTTTCTCGAGAGCGAGAATGCTGAGCTGCGGATGGAGCGTGATGTACTCAAGCGATCCGTGGTCCTGTGGGTCAAGGAGGCGACGCGATGACTGTGGCATCGTTTATCGCTACCCAGAGGATCGAGCATGGTGTCTCCCAGGCGATGGCTTGTCGGGCCCTGGGGGTGCGGCATCGACGTTCTACAAGTGGCGGGATCGGTCGCCTACCCCGCGTCAGGTCCGCCGGGCTCGTCTCGATGAGGCGGTCAAGGAGTCCTTTGATGAATCGGGGGGAATCCCCGGGACCTATGGGTCACCGCGGGTGTTCGAGGACCTGATCGAAGATGGGTGGGAGGTGTCGGTGAACACTGTTACCGCGTCGATGAGACGTCAGGGTCTGGTGGGCCGGTCCCCGAGGCGCAAACGGAGGTCGCTGACCCGCCCCGATAAGGCCGCGGCGCCCATTGGTGACCTGGTCAAACGCGACTTCAGTGCCGAGGCGATCAACAAGAAGTGGTGTGGGGACCTCACCGAGATCCCCACCGGCGAGGGCAAGTTGTATTTGGCGACTGTCGAGGATCTGGCTTCGCGGCGCCTTCCAGGGTTCGCCATTGGTGAGCATCACGATGCTGCGTTGGCCAAAGCCGCGTTGTGTATGGCAGCTACGGTGCGCGGCGGCAACGTTTCGGGGGTGATCTTTCACAGCGACAAGGGAGGCGAGTACACCGGCGACACCTTCGCCAAAGCGTGTGAGGCGCTGGGAGTGGTCCAGTCGATGGGAAGGGCCGGATCGGCTCTGGACAACTCCGCCGCCGAAAGCTTCAACTCGACACTGGAGTGGGAGCTGCTATCGCGCCGACACTTCGCCACCAAAGCCCAGGCCCGAAGCGAGGTCGCCGGGTTCATCGATATCTACAACCACCGGCGTCGCCACAGCAGCTGTGAGATGAAGCCCCCCGTCATCTACGAACAGATTCTCGCCGACAGAGCCCTCCAACAGGAACGAGCGGCATGAAAACCGGTGCCTCACAGCGGCGTCAAGGCCTCCGAAACCGACACGGCAACGTCACGGACGCGATTCAATGAGAAACTAACCATCAATCAGCAACCCTCCACGGTTTGAGGGGAAGCCCAGGGATCCTCATTTGAGAATTCAGGTCGACGTCGAAGGCGTTGGGAGTCAAAGCCCATCGATGGGCGCAGTACGATGTCCGCATAGGTCAAGACTTGGTCTACGTACCCGTTGGTGGCGACCGATTCAGAGCTCAGGTCATCGCCGAGGCTTGTATGGCGGATGGCATTCAGGTCCAGTTGCTCACCGCCGACACCTCAGGCACAGAGCCGCACCTTGGGATGGCGCAGGGCTATCGACTCGTGGTTCGATCCGCCGACGTCGAGTGGGTCCAGGCCATCATCAGTCGGAAGCCCCGACCTCGCAAGTAGTCGGGTCCCCCCGTCGGTACTCCCTGGGTTCTGCCGGATTGGCAACTCTCGGGTGACATTCCCTCACGCTCGCCCAGGCGGCAGTCTGCTGATCTGAGGCCGAAGGATCCGAACGCCCGTATCCTCCGCTCGTCGCATTGACCCGCTCGCCCGCGAACGCAAGGCTGGAGTCATGGAACCGAGAACGAGGGACTGGCTGGCTGACACTCTGATCGGCGGAGCCGTCGGCGGTGTCGTTGGTGCCATCGTGGCGGTCAACTTCGTGATCTTCTTTGGGATCGACAGGGGCTATGAGGCGAGCATCAGTGATGTGTTTCGGCAGAGTGTGATTGCGGGGATCGTGACGGTGGCCGTCCTTCTCGCCGGGCCGGTGCTGGGCGTTGTCGGTGCTAGGCGGCTACGACGAAAGCGAGCGAGGCCCGACCCGGAGTGATGGGACGGCCACCGTCAAGTGACATTCCCGCACGCTGGCCCATCGGGCGATGAGGTCCCCTGCAACGGTCAGGGGTGCCTCGGGTCCGTTGCGCGCATCTTCCCACCATTTCCTTCCAAATCGAGGTGGCGGCGTAGTGACCATCTGGTCGAGCCTTGTCCGGCCTCCGGTGGGGCGGAGACTCTTGGTAGCCTCGCAAGCAGATCGATGCCGGAGGGCGGTGCCCTGTGAGTGATTGGCTGATGGCAGGAATATGGAGACACATTCTCCGCCTCCCCCCAGGGATAGCGCGGAAGAAGGTCGGTCAGCTTGGGAAGAGGGCCAGAGCCGAAGTGGGCGCACTGTCGTCGGAGCATCGCGCTGTCCACCACTTCGTAGTCAGGGAACTCCCCCGGTTTGGCAAGCCGATGCCGCCGGAGTTCATCGCCGAGGGTTTGGATCTGCCGCTGGTGACGGTGGCCTCGATCTTGTCCGAACTCGAGGCCAAGAAGGCGTTCCTCTTCCGGAACGAAGACGGAGCGGTCGTATGGGCCTACCCGGTGACCGCTGAGCCGACGCCACACCGGATCAGGTTCAGGTCCGGTGAGACTCTCTACGCCGCCTGAGCAGCCGATGCGATAGCAACGCCCTTCGTGCAAGGGCGCCTGAGAGGCCAACCGGTCTCGATCACCGTCGAGACACGCTGTGAGCACTGCTCTGACCCCATGACACTCGAGATCGACAGCGACATGAACTTCCGTGTCGAGCAGCCCGAGGCCGAGCCTTTGGTGTTCACACCGGACGTGTCTGTGTTCGATATCGAGGACACCAGCATCGTCGATGATTTCTGACGAGAGAATGTGTTCCTCTGGTCAGAGGAACATGCGAAGGAGTACCGCAAGACGGCGCACCGGACCCGCGGCGTGTACTCCCCCCTGAGTCGAGTTGCCGAAGCCAACAGGATCGTCCAGAGCGCCATCTTCGGCTTCGACACGACGCACCAACGTTGATCCTCACAGCACGGCCGATGCCGGAACGCGAACCCCCTGAGGAGAGGTGCACCAATCACGGGCTGCCCAGGGCTTGGTCCAGACAACGGACCTTCAGCACCCCTGACCTTCCCAACTCTGGCTCTACTCCGGCCGATCCCTCATATAACTGTGAGGATGAGCTGCGCCGGTTGGGTTGGCTGATCGGCAGGCTGGTGGTTGGTGGCAGCGGGCGTGACTCGTCATATGACCGGCTCCCGGTGGGGATGCCTTGAAGATGAGCTGTCCGCCCGTTGTCGCCGGCACCGGTCTGGTGGCCGTGGGTTGGCCTAATCAGAAGCCTGTCCACCGCGAAGCGGTGTGACTCATCACAGTCTTGCCACACGGTTGTTCCAGACCGGCACCGACAACTGGTTCCCCCTTGGAAGGAGTCACCGTGACAATGTTGGCAGATGGCGTCGAGTTCGTTGTTGGAGTCGATACCCACAAGGAGGCCCACACCGGGGCGGTGGTTGATCGGCTGGGTGGTGTATCGGAGACATTTGAGTTCGCGGCGGACCCGGCGGGGTATCGCAAAGTGCTGGACCGAGTCGCAGGGGCCAGCGGGACCCGGGTGTGGGCAGTGGAAGGGACCGGTAGTTACGGGGCTGGGCTCACCGGGTTCCTCCAGGCCGCCGGGGAGCGGGTGGTGGAGGTGGAACGGCCCGGCCGTCCCACTCGGCATAACGGCGCCAAATCTGATGCGATCGACGCGGTCCGAGCCGCCCGACAGGTGTTGACCTCTGAGCATCAGATCGAGCCCCGCCGGCGGGGGGAACGTGAAGCAGTGCGGGTGTTGTTGGCTACTCGCAACGGTGCGGTGGTGGCCCGAACCAAGGCCCTCAACCATCTCCACGCTCTGGTGGTAACTGCCCCACCGCGGCTCCGGTCCCGCCTCGAAGGGGTCGGCAGCAGTCAGCTTGTCCCACAAGCGGCACGGCTCCGCCTCAGAACCGACCAACCCATCGAGGACCAAGCAACCGTGCGAGCGATGCGAGCCTGCGCCCGCCGGGCACTCGCCTGTGAGCAAGAAGCCACCGAACTGGGAGATGAACTGGAACGGATCCTCACAGATCAGGTGCCCCACTTGCTCGCCGAAGTGGGAATCGGACCGATCAGCGCCGCCGCCATCTACCTGGCATGGTCCCACCCCGGTCGGATACGCAACGACGCCGCGTTTGCTGCCCTCGCCGGCGTCGCCCCCATCCCGGCATCCTCAGGCCAAACCACCCGCCACCGACTCAACCGTGGAGGCGACCGTCAACTCAACCGCGCCCTACACACCATCACACTGTCCCGGCTCACCTGCCATCCCGAAACCAAGGCCTACGCCGCCCGGCGCCTCACCGAAGGCAAAACCAGCCGCGAGATCCGCCGCTGCCTCAAACGACACATCGCACGCCGCATCTACAAACTCCTCGAACACACCCCTTGACAGCCATAGAAGCATCATCTTGCGACAGCACCCGAGGGGGCAACACGTCTCTGCCTACGCCTCAAGAGTCGTGAGGTGCTCGTCCAGCGGTCCGGGCCGTTTCAGCCGTAGGACAGAAACACGAGTGGAGGCCCAACCGTGACTCGCGTGTGCCTGCGAATCATCGCGGGGGACGAAACTGCATTGGAGGACGCCCCTCGAACTCGACGAGCTCACTCGGGAGCAAGGAGACCCAGAGCCTGCCAGGAGGCACGGTGGCGGCATTGCCGAGCACATCGAAGAATCGGAACGGCTCTCGTTCGCTGTCACGCTCCCAGGTGCCCTCCCAGCCACCCCCCTTCGCGAAGACCCAGGCCCGCCCCGACCCAACCGTGTCGATAGCCGGCACAGGGGTCCGGGACCCCGGTGCGTTCACCGGGGCATGGGCGATGTAGAAGCGCCCGGAAATCACGATGAGCACTTCGGCGTCGATCCTGCCCCGCTCCCCCCCCTCGTTCAACCACTCCTGATATTCACCGCGGACCCAACGTTCGTATGTCCGCGTATCCGAGTTGTATCGCCACTCGACGTC
>JABMPV010000427.1 GCA_013202595.1 bacterium | reverse complement strand
CGCGAGCACAACCTCAAAAACATCACGGTGGAGATCCCACGGGATCGGCTGGTGGTGATCACGGGGGTTTCGGGATCCGGCAAGTCTTCGTTGGCCTTCGACACGATCTATGCCGAGGGGCAGAGACGTTATGTCGAGTCATTGTCTGCCTATGCCCGTCAGTTCCTGGGGCTGATGGAGAAGCCAGACGTCGACTACATCGAGGGGTTGTCACCGGCGATCTCGATCGATCAGAAGACGGCCAGCAGGAACCCCCGGTCCACCGTGGGCACGGTCACCGAGATCCATGACTACCTCCGGCTGCTGTTTGCCAGAGCCGGCGTGCCGCACTGCCCCAACTGCGGAGAGGTAGTGGCCAGGCAGACGCCGCAGCAGATCGTCGACCGCATCCTCGAGTTGGAGGAGGGAACCAGGTTCCAGGTACTGGCGCCGGTGGTGCGGGGCCGAAAGGGCGAGTACGAGGCACTGCTGAAGGAGCTCGGCCGCGAGGGCTTCAGCCGGGCGCGCATCGACGGAGAGGTCAGGGACCTCACCGAGGACATCCGCCTCGATCGCTACTACCAGCACACCATCGAGGTGATCGTCGACCGTCTCGTGGCGAAGGAGGGAATCGAGCGCCGCCTCACGGACTCACTCGAGACTGCGCTCCGCCTTGCCGACGGTGTCGCACTGGTTGACGTAGTCGACGGGGCCAACCTCACGTTCAGCCAGCACCTGGCGTGCGATATCTGCGGCCTGTCGTTCGAGGAGTTGCAGCCGCGCAACTTCTCCTTCAACAGCCCCTACGGAGCCTGCGTCGCCTGCAACGGCATCGGCACCCGCTACCAGGTGGACTGGCGTCTGGCGATACCGGACGAGGAGAAGAGCCTCAATGACGGGGCCATCCTGCCGTGGTCGGGCCGCCATCGGGGCAGGTACTACCACCGGCTGCTCGAAGGCGTAGCCCGGTATCACGAGTTCGACATGGACACCCCCTTCGCCGAGTTGTCCGACAGTGCCCGCGCCGTCGTGCTCGAGGGGTCCGGTGAGGTCCCGATCACGGTGTCGTATACCAACCGCTTCGGTCGGGAGCGCACGTACCAGACGGCCTACGAGGGGCTCGTGCCCCATCTCACCCGGCGCCATGAGTCGTCCGACAGCGAAGGTGCTCGCGAGGCCTATCAGCAGTACATGCGCCTGGTCCCGTGCGAGACGTGTGCAGGGGCACGGCTCAACCCCGTGTCCCTCGCCGTCACAGTCGGCGGCCTCAACATCACCGAGATCTCGGATATGGCCCTTCATAGGTCGTTTGCCTTCCTCGATGAGGTGGAACTGGACGACCGGCAGGCACGGATCGCCGAGGCGGTCCTCAAGGAAGTGCGCGAGCGCCTGCGCTTCCTGCTCGACGTCGGCCTCGACTACCTGACGCTCTCACGGAGTGCCGCCACCCTCGCAGGAGGTGAGGCACAGCGCATCAGGTTGGCGACCCAGATCGGATCGGGACTGGTGGGGGTCCTCTACATCCTCGACGAACCTTCAATCGGTCTCCATCAACGAGACAACGCTCGGCTCATCGAGACGCTGGTGAGGCTGCGTGACCTGGGCAACACGGTGATCGTGGTCGAGCACGACGAAGAGACCATGCGCACGGCCGACCATGTCGTGGACATCGGGCCGGGTGCCGGAGAGCACGGTGGCCGGATCGTTGCGGAGGGAACGCTCCAGGCCATCATGGACGAGGAGTCGTCACTCACCGGCGACTATCTGTCGGGCCGGCGGGTCATCCCCATTCCGGCCGAGCGCCGGGCACCGAACGGCAACTCGATCAGCGTCATCGGCGCGAGGGAGAACAACCTCCAGGACATCGACGTAGAGTTCCCCCTGGGCACCTTCATCTCGGTCACAGGGGTCTCAGGCAGCGGCAAGTCCACCCTGGTCGAGGAGATCCTCTCCAAGGCCCTCCACTTCGAGTTGTACCGCACCAGGGAGATCCCCGGCCTCCACAAGCGGGTTGAGGGCCTGGACCACGTGGACAAGGTCATCAACATCGACCAGTCACCCATCGGGCGGACGCCGCGATCCAACCCGGCCACCTACACCAAGGTCTTCGAT
>JABMPV010000426.1 GCA_013202595.1 bacterium | reverse complement strand
CTTGTCTCCCTGTTGGCATACCCGAACATCATGCCCTGGTCGCCCGCACCGAGCTCTCCGTCGGAAGCATCGACTCCGAGAGCGATGTCGGGGCTCTGTGGCTGGAGCAGCACTTCGACCCGGGCCGTCTTCCCGTCGAAGCCGAGTGCCTCGTCGTGGTAGCCGATGGCGATGACCGTCTCGCGGACGATCTGTTCGATCTCGTCGGCGGTCGGGATGTGGACCGAGGACGACGCCTCTCCAGCGACGACGAGTTGGCTGCCGGTGACCAGGATCTCACAGGCCACCCTGGCGTCGGGATCGACGGTCAGCATCACGTCGAGGAATGCGTCGGCGACCTGGTCTGCGACCTTGTCGGGATGACCCATGGAGACGGATTCAGAGGTGAAGAGGTGTCGGCGCTTCTGCACCACGAATCTCCAGTCGGCGCTTGCGTGCTGGTCGAAAGCGAGGATAGCCCGGAGCGCTGACCACTCAGGTGGTCGAAATCGTCGCCGGCCACGCAGGTCTCCGGGGCGAAGGATCGGGTTGCTACTCAGGTTGGTTCAGAGCGGTGATCGCGCCGTCGGGAAGGCCGCGAGGCCCATGTGGACAGCGGTTTGACGCCTACCAGCGGTCCCGTCTCACGGTCTCATCCGCAGGCCTGCGCCCGCGATCGAGGGACGAAGAGGGCCGATCAGGGAGCGGGTGCCCGAGGGTGATGAGACCCACCGGCTCTACGGCTACGGGGATCTCGAGGAGGCCGCGCAATCCGGGAATCGCATGTGCGCCGAGGAATCCCGCAGCGAGGCCTTCGTCGACCGCGGCGAGGAGTGCCAGGGACAACGCGGCTCCGGCGTCGACCCACCACCAGGGGATGTCCAGGGCGGCAGCGTCCTTGTCCGGCTCCGAGTAACGGACGCGGTAGCGCTGTGGCTCCACACACAGCACGATGTGGACGGGCGCCACCGACAGCCAGGGTTCGAATCCCCTGGCGACGTAGTCGTCCTCACCGGCGAGTCGGGCGATCTGAGCGCGACGCTCCTCGTCGGTGATGGTGATGACGACTACGCCCTGGGCGTACCCCGCAGATGGGCCACTCGTGGCTGCTGCGGCGATCCGCTCCAGGGCGTCTGAATCCACCGGGTCGGGCCGGTAACGACGCACCATGCGCCGACCCGTCACGACCGCGGAGAAGTCCATCGCTAGATGGACTCGAGGGCCTTGCCCAGATCCGTCATTGCCTTCTTTGCGTCGGCAAAGAGCATGCGAGTGGTGTTCATGTAGAACAGCGGGTTGTCCAACCCGGCGAATCCGGGTGACAGGCTTCGCTTGATGACGACGCACAGGTTGGCGTTGTCGACCTCGAGGATCGGCATGCCGTAGATGGGACTGGTCGAGTCATCGCGGGCCGACGGGTTGACCACGTCGTTCGCGCCGACGACCAGCACGACATCGGTCCGGCCGAGCGTCGTGTTGGCGTCGTCGAGATCGAGCAGGTGGTCGTAGGGCACATCGGCTTCGGCCAGCAGCACGTTCATGTGCCCGGGCATCCGGCCTGCCACCGGATGGATGCCGTAGGCGACCTTGACGCCTCGCTTCTCGAGATCGGCAGTCAGTGCCCGCAGAGCGTGCTGTGCCTGGGCGACGGCCAGGCCGTACCCGGGAACGATGACGACCTGCTGGGCATATGCCAGAGCGATGGCGACGTCGTCGGGTGTCGTCGAGATCGCGTTGCCGCCTGCACCGGCCGCAGCACCGCTTCCGTCGCCACCGAACGCCCCGAAGAGGACGTTCCAGATGGTCCGGTTCATCGCCTCGCACATGAGTGCGGTGAGGATGAGACCGGACGCACCTACGAGCGCGCCGCCGATGATGAGTGCCGTGTTGCTGATGACGAAGCCGGTGGCCGCTGCAGCCAGTCCGGACATCGAGTTCAGCAATGCAATGACGACGGGCATGTCCGCCCCGCCGATCGGCACCACCGTCAGGACGCCGAGGATCAGGCCGGCGACTCCGACCAGCCAGAACGGGATGCCGTCCTGGGAGATCTGTGCCCAGATCAACAGCGCGAGCAAGATCGCGCCGATAACGGCATTGACCGCCCTCTGACCCGGATAGGTCATCGGACTGCCGCCCATGATCCCCTGCAGCTTTGCGTAGGCAATGAACGACCCTGTGAAGGTCATCGTGCCGATCGCAACCGACAGGAGCATCGTGAGGATGGTCTCCGAAGCCAGTTCGGCTCCCGACACGGTCACGAAGGCGGCTCCGGCGACGAGCGCTGATGCGATACCTCCGAATCCGTTGAAGGCGGCGACCAACTGCGGCATCGCCGTCATCTGCACCCGAAGGGCGAGCACGGCACCGATGGCGGAACCGATCGCGAGGCCGGCGATGATCAGCCACCACGAAACACCTTCGAGGTTGACCATGGTGACGATGACTGCCAGCAGCATGCCGGCTGCACCGACGCTGTTGCCCGAGCGCGCCGTCTTGGGGGATCCCAGGCGCTTGAGGCCGACGATGAAGGCCGCCGCTGCGACCAGATAGAGGATGGCGGTGAGGTTGGCGTTCATCGTCCGCCCTCCTCATTCGATGTGGGCTTTGGCTTGCGGAACATCCCGAGCATGCGGTCTGTCACGAGGAAGCCACCGACCACGTTGACCGTGGCAGTGACGATCGCGAAGAACGCCAGCACGTTGACGAGCGCCCCTTGGCCGGACACCGAGGCAATGAGCGCACCAACGATCGTGATGCCGGAGATCGCATTCGATCCCGACATGAGCGGGGTGTGCAGCGTCGGCGGGACCTTTGCGATCACCTCGAACCCAACGAACGAGGCGAGCACGAAGACCACGATGCCGATTACGACTGGATCAGCCATCAGGAACCTCCCTCCAGAGCGGCAGCGACACGCTCATTCACGATCTCGCCACCCCTGGTGACGAACACGCCTGCGGTGATCTCGTCCTCCGTCTTGGCGCCAAAGGCGCCCTCCTCGTCGGTGAGATGCTTGATCAGTGCAGTCACGTTGCGCGAGTACATCTCGCTGGCATGAGCCGCGCCCCGCGAAGCGAGGTCGAGTGGGCCCATGACCCTGACACCGTCGAGATCGACGGTCTCGCCGGCGACGGTGACTTCGCAGTTGCCGCCGGTCGACGCCGCGAGATCGATCACGACCGATCCGCGCCTCATGCCCTCGACCATGTCGCGGGTGATGAGGCGAGGGGCCGCACGGCCCGGCACCTGGGCCGTGGTGATGACGATGTCTGCCGCCATCACATGCTGGCCGAGTGCTTCCATCTGCCGCTTGCGGGTGTCTTCTGTGACCTCGCCTGCGTATCCGCCCGAGTCTTCCGAGTCCTCTTCGACCGGTCCGCCGACGAAGGTGGCTCCGAGGCTTTCGACCTGCTCGCGGGCGGCGGGCCTGATGTCGTATCCGGCGGTCACCGCGCCGAGGCGGCGGGATGTGGCGATTGCCTGCAGGCCGGCGACACCCGCGCCGAGTACGAGCACCTTGCATGGGGCGACGGTGCCCGCAGCGGTGGTGAGCATCGGCATGAACCTGGGAACCTCGCTGGCGGCGAGGAGCACGGCTTCGTACCCGGCCACTGTGGCCTGGCTGCTGAGGGCGTCCATCATCTGGGCGAGAGTGGTGCGGGGCACCATCTCCATCGCCACGGTCGAGGTGGACGCCGAGGCGAACCTAGCCATTTCGGCCGGGTTGCCCAGCGGGTCGAGAAACGCCAGCACGGCGGCGG
>JABMPV010000425.1 GCA_013202595.1 bacterium | reverse complement strand
GGTGGTGACCTGGGGCCTGTTGGGACCGGGAAAGGGAATCGAGTGGGGGATCCTCGCGATGGACCGGCTCCGTCATGTGCGTCCTCAGCCGCGGTACCTCGTGCAGGGTGAGACCCACCCAGCAGTGTTGCGCCGGGACGGTGAGGCCTACAGAAATCGGCTCCGGGCTCTGGTGGCAGAGAATGGCCTGGAAGACGTGGTGCGCATTGAGGCCGGCTATCTGAGCATTCCGGATCTCGCGAAAGTCGTCAGTTCCGCCGACATAGTCCTACTTCCCTACGACTCCCGGGATCAGGGTTCCTCCGGAGTACTGGTGGAGGCCATCGCCGCCGGGAAGCCCGTCGTTGCCACCTCCTTCCCCCATGCCGTGGAGTTGCTTGCCGGAGGGGCCGGGCGGGTAGTGCGGCACGAGGACCCCGACTCGATCGCCGAGGCGCTGCTCGATCTTCTCGAAGATCCGCATGCCGCCGCCGCCGCCGCCGGGGCTGCCCGTCAGATGGCTCCGGTATTGGAGTGGAGGACTGTTGCCGAGTCCTACGACGGCATCTTCCGCGCGGTGGTCGCCGGGGACCGGTCGAAGCGAAGATGGTCGACGACGGCGTGACTCTCCCTGAGCCGTCGTTCGCCCACTTGCTAGAGCTCACTGATGACACGGGCCTGTTCGAACATGCCCGCCATCAGCTGCCTCGACGAGATCGCGGCTACACCACCGACGACGTCGCCCGAGCCTTGATAGCCCTGTGCCGCCAGCCCAACTTGGGACCAGAGCTGATACAGGCGTCCCTCACCTATGCCGGATTCCTCGTCCACGCCCGTCGCCCAGACGGCAGTTTCCACAACCGCCTTTCGTTCGATCGGCGGTTTACGGATGCCGTGGGCTCAGAGGACACCCAGGGTCGGGCGCTGTGGGCCCTGGGGACGGCCACTCGCCTCGCTTCGCAACCGTGGCTTCGGGAGTTGAGTGCCGAGCTTCTCCGACACACCCCGGACCCCCACTGGAGTTTCCCGAGAGCCAACGCCTTCGCCACCCTGGGGTTCGTGGATGCTCTCGCCTCCGATCTCTCGGATCCCCGCTTCACAGGACTGCTCCAGGGGGTGGCTCGCCGTCTTCCGAGATCGTCGCCGGGGAGCTGGCCCTGGCCGGAGAAACGACTCGCCTACTGCAACGCTCGCCTCCCCGAGGCGCTGCTGGCTGCTGGTGTTGCCCTTGGGGACGATTCGATGCTCGACGACGGGCTCCGCCTGCTGGAGTGGCTGGTCGAGGCTGAAACCTCGGGGGGGCACTTCAGCTTCACCCCAGTCGGCGGCTGGCAGGAAGGCGAGCCTCGGCCCGGCTTCGATCAGCAGCCGGTGGAGGCAGCCGCCATGGCCGATGCTGCCGCCCGAGCCTGGCGTGTCACGGGCGACCCGGAGTGGGCGAAGAGGGTGGTGATGGCGGCGGAGTGGCTGCTGGGCAACAACGACAGCGGAGCGGCGCTTTACGAGGCTGCCGCCGGAGCCTGCCACGACGGCCTCACCAGCCAGGGGGTCAACGCCAACGCCGGGGCCGAGTCGACTGTGTCGGCGATCCTGGTTCTTCAGCAGGCTCGCTTCGTGGCGTCAGCCCAGGGCGGCGAGTAGGACGGCTTCGTCAATCACCGCCGCCCCCACCGCCCGGTCGGCCGCTCCATAGGTGAGGTAGATGGTGCCATCGAGAAGACGGTGAGCGCCCTGGACGAAGACCACGTTGGGAACATCTCCTTCCACTTCCCATTCGAGTTCGGGGACCAGGATCGGATCGGGCAGAACTGCGATAACCCGTCCGGTGGAACGGTCCATGAGCGCGACCTTGCTGGTGTAGACCCCGCCGCCGTCCCTCTCGTGGAAGAAGAGCAGCAGGCCTCCCGGGGTGTCCACCGGTGGCGCTCCGGCACCGATGCTGGTTGCTCCGGGTGAGGGACGGAGGATGACATGGCTCTCGATGTCCGTCAGATGATCTGGCCAGTAGCTCTCGGGCGGGTCGACCAACTCGTCCAGTGAATCGAACACGGCGAGTTGCACGTCGGAGAAGGCGCGATGAATCAGCCCTACCCTCTCGTCGGCCAAGTTGAACAAGACGGCGTCCTTGTCGGGGACATCGGGAGGGCCGATCACCCGGCGCGAATCGGCGTTCAGCTCGAAACTGCCCTCGCGATAGCGAAGCCTCTGGCAACCCACTCGCCAAGGCTGGTGTGCCTCGGGCGGGGGTAGGTCGGTATAGGTCATCAATAGGTGTTCGGCTCCGCCGCTGCGGATCAGTTGCACGCGAGGGTCCTCGTAGGACCAAACACCGTCGGGCGACGCCTCCGCCAGTACCCCGGCGAAGTCGTAGACGGCGCCGTCGGAGGAGCGGAACATAAGGATGTCGCACCGGTAATCAACAAACCGGGGGCCAGGCCCAGGGTTGCGACGGTACCCCTGGCGTGCTCCCCTGGCAAAGAGGTGGAACGCACCGTCGTGGCGGATGAGTCCGGCGTTGAAAATCGCCCCGTATCCGAGAACCGCGCCCGCGGCGACGATCGGCGTGGCGGCGATACGATCGGCACACAGTTGCGGCATCAGGTCGGCCATTCTGGTCGATGGGTAGGCTCGGGTCGCGGATTTAGTGCGCGAATTGGAAGATCGGCGATTATCGGAGGACCTGAAGCGCCAGGGCGGGACACTCGTCTACCCGAGGCCATGAGTTTGCCGACGGTAGTGCCCTCCGATGGCAGTCAGTCCCGCCAGGACGTCCCGGCTTCAGACCGAGACGGCTTGCGGGTCGCGGTCGTATGGAGCTGCCTACAGGGGTGATGTCGGGTGTTCCGGTGGGGATCGGCCAGGCGCCACCCGGTAGCTCTGATATCGGAACCGTGCCGGGGAGCTCCGGCACCGCGGAGGTCGAATCTTTGCGCACGATTCCTGCAGTGGTCGCGGCCGGATCCCGCCGGGGGCGGGAGAGCGAAGGAGGCACTTGATGACAGCCATCCGCAAGCAGTTGTTCCGACGGTACAAGGGGAATCCCATCCTCGCCCCCAGCGATTGGCCTTACACGGTCAACGGCGTTTTCAATCCTGGGGTCGCCGTAGATAGGGATGGCTCGACCGTGTTGTTGGTGAGGGTCGAAGACCGTACCGGAGTGTCTCACCTCACCGTCGCCCGAAGCCGCGACGGCTTCACCGACTGGAAGGTGGACCCGCATCCCAGCTTCTACCCCGACCTCGACCGTTCTGAGGAAGCGTGGGGGATCGAGGACCCCCGAATCACCCGGGTCGACGACGAGTACCTCATCACCTACACCGGGTTCTCCCGTGGTGGTCCCCTGGTGTGCCTGGCGGCCACTCGCGACTTCCGGTCGTTCGAGCGCCGAGCCGTCCTGATGTCCCCCGAGGACAAGGACGCCGCCTTGTTCCCCACCCGGTTCGGTGGGAGGTGGGGACTCCTCCACCGGCCAGTCACATCCGGGGACCACCGGGTCGGAACCCACATCTGGATCTCTTGGAGCCCCGACCTGCGCCATTGGGGCGACCACGCCATCCTCATCCATGCTCGCCAGGGCGCCTGGTGGGACGCGGTCAAAGTGGGGCTCGGCCCTCCACCGTTGCAGACTGACCAAGGTTGGCTGCTGATGTTCCACGGAGTGAAGACCACCGCCGCCGGGGCGATCTACCGCTCGGGACTCGCTCTTCTCGACCTGGAAGACCCCGGGACCGTCCTGGCGCGCAGCAACGAGTGGGTCATCGGCCCCGAAGCCGACTACGAGCGTACGGGGGACGTCCCAGATGTCGTGTTCCCGACCGGCTGGCTCCTCGAACCCGACGGCGACACGATCCGCATGTACTACGGAGCGGCAGACACATCGGTGGCGGTCGCCTCTGCAGGATTGAACGAACTGCTTGCGTTCGTGCATGACCACTGTATCTGTGGAGGAAGCCACCGGCGCGGGGCTCACTGCACCGCCGCGGCGGGCGGTCCACCATGGGGATAGGGGCGCGGTAGCCCGAATACGAGCTGACAGAACCTCCCCGGGCCTTGTGCAGACCCTGATGTTGCCCCAGTTTCAGAACTCCCCGGCGGTCGACATCTGATCGTCACCCACGGTGGAGTGACTCGACTGCTGCTGCGAGCCCACGGCAAAGACTCTGTAGTGCCCCCCGGCGGACTCGTCGGTCTCTCCACCAACAACCGCACCGCGGAAGGGCTGCCCCGATAACCGTGCCCACCGCAAAGAACTCGGCATGCTCACCCGACAGCTGTCGGCCGGCCGCCTCGGTCGGGAGATCCGCACGACCAACACAGGGCGAGGTGTGAGAAACGACGTTTCCCTACGCAATAGGACAAGATCCTCTCACCCGATGTTGACAGAGGGGGCACCTCTCTGAGTCGGAAGCTGAATACGCGGCACGGCAGCGGGCGCGCCTCGTGATCAGCGATCATCCCCCTCAGGTCCTGGCGCCGCGATTCGAACTCTTCGCGATCGATCTCGCCTTGGGCGTACCGTTCCTCAAGGATTTCCAGGGCACGGCTGCCACTTTGACGGCTGCGGCCCATCGGCTGTCGAACTCCCCAGATGATCAGAAAGATCGTTCCTCCCCAGAAGAGGGTCATCCACAGCATCGTCCACCCGGCACCCGGACCCCATTCCCACATCATCTCAAGTTCCTTCACCGGGCAGCCTTGCATGTAGAGCGGCTCATGGGTCTGTTTCCAGGGTGGACGGCGGAAGTGACGAGCAGACCTGATGACCGTCCAGAGCTACGTCTGACTCATATCTTCCGGCGGAGCCAGTCCTTCTCGAATAGCACCTTTCCGAGGTGCCAGCGGCGGCCCACCTTGTAGAGCTTGATTTGCGGCGTGGGTTCGGCATAGAAGTTCCCTCGCCCGAAACCTGCCTTGCCGTTGCCGGTCTCAATGAAGCACCCACCGTGGCCATCGAACCAGGCGGGGTCACCCTTGCCAGTGACTTCGAGAGCGATGTTACGAGCAACGACTTTGGCTTGGCCTTCTGCGAATACACCTGCCATGGGCAGAGGTTTGCCCATCTTCAGCGGGATGCCGGTCACGTCCCCGATGGCGTACACACCGGGGTAGCGGGTGTGAAGGGTGTCTCGATCCGCCGGAATCCAACCGCTGTCGTCTGCCAGGCCCGCTTCGCGAACCACCCGCGGCGTCTGGTGGGGTGGCACATATGCCAACAAGTCGAATTCGGCTGTCGCTCCGTCGGCGAAAACAACGCGCCGTTGTGTGGTGTCGACCGAGACCACCTGGTGCTCTGGGTGATACCCGACCCCAGCTGCCTCGACCATGCTGCGCACGCCTGCCGACACGTCCGGGCCGGCGACTCCGAGCGGGCCGGGTTCAGCGGCGTAGAGGTCGATCTGGGTTCGATCATCGAGCTTTCGTTTCCGGATGAGTTTGTTGATCAGCATGGCGGCTTCGTAGGGGGCGGCCGGGCACTTGTAGGCGGGGGCGGCGGTGAGGACGACGATCCGGCCACCGTCGAAGGTCCGGAGCGCCTCGCGGAGGCTCTCGGCTCCCGCCAGGGTGTAGAAGCTGTGGCCGGCCTCGGCCAGGCCCGGGATGGCATCGGGAGCGAGTTCGGCTCCCAGTGATACCACCAGGTAGTCAGCCTCGATACTGCGTGAAGTGTCGCCAGTTGATGACCGCTCGATGATCGAGACCTGGCGCGTGTTCGGGTCGATTCGGTCGATGTCGCCGCAGACCACCTCGATGCCTTTGTTGGCGAGGCGGTCGAGAGGTCGGGAGATTTGGCGTGCGGTACGTTGGCCGGTGATCAGCCACAACAGCGAAGGCGCGAACAGGTGGTCGGGTTCACGATCCACCAGCACGATCCGATGCTGGGTCGGGAGTTGTTTGCGGAGGGTGGTGGCTGCGACGACGCCACCGACGCCACCACCCAGGATCATCACGGTCTTGGCTTCGCTCACGATGGAGTCCCTTGGTTGGTGTCTGTCATGTCAGAAGACGAGGACTCGGTCGGCGCGTTGGGTCCAGTCGGTCAACTCATCCATCGTGCTGCGCCCACATCCCTCGGCGAGCTCCGTATCGGTAATGCCCCGGGCGTCCATGCAGGTGCCGCACACCCCGACCTCGCCGCCGCGACGGCCCACCGAACGCAGCATCAGCTCGAGGTTGTAGTACCCCTGGGGGACCTTCTGGCCTCCCTTGGCACAAGCGGCGGCGTCACCGATCAGAAAGACCCGCACCTGCTCGCCATCCTTTTTGGCCAACGAGCCGGCGAGACGCAGGCCGTTGTAGCTGCGCTCGGTGCCATAGGGCGGGTCGTTGAGAACAAAAAGCGTCTCACTCATGGTCCTGTCATCTCCGTGGTTGAAGTTGGGTGTCGATCAGTTGAGGGTTCTCTTCCGGTCGCCACTGGGAGGCCGGCGCGCCGCCACTCTGGGAAGCCGTCCTCGAGGCGTCGAGCCGTGAAGCCTCGCTTGCGTAGCAACTCGAGGGCCTGGGGGGCGAGGACGCAGTAGGAGCCCCGGCAATAGGCGACAATC
Source organism: bacterium (assembly GCA_013202595.1). GTDB lineage: Bacteria > Actinomycetota > Acidimicrobiia > Spongiisociales > UBA11373 > JABMPV01. Next base: position 4,722 of record JABMPV010000425.1, on the reverse strand, counting down.
TCCGTATCGCGGCGAAGCTCAGGCATCCGCCCCTTGAGATCGGCGAGCGGAATCGAGACTGCCCCCGGTATGTGACCCGACTCGTACTCCTCGCGGGGGCGGACGTCGAGGACGATCACATCCCCCTCCCCGGCCCGTCGCAGTAGTTCATCGCGATTCACCGGGTCCAATTCGTCGCGGGCCTCGAAGAAGTCCCGCACGATTCGGTCCACCTCGGCGTACCGGTCCCCGGCGAGGTCACGCAACGCGGAGAAGAACTCGCAGACCGCGTCGTCGGCAAGCCGGTAGAACACTCTCGTACCGTCCTTGCGGGTGGCCACCAGGCGAGCCTCCCGAAGCACCCGCAGGTGCGCTGACGTGTTGACCACACTCATCGCGGCGGCGTCTGCGATCACCTCGACGCTGCGCTCCCCCTGACACAACAAATCCAACAGCTCGATCCGTTTCGGATGAGCGGCTGCCTTGCCGATCCGGGCGAACTGCTCGTACAACTCGTCCTTCACCAGCCGACCTGTTGATGCTGTTGCCATATCACTATTCCATCAATCTACAGAATAGAAGTATAGTTCCCGTCAACGCAGCCAGGGTGAGCGGCGAAGCCAGACGGCCTACGCCGACGACCCGGAAACGACCTGACCAGCATCCCCTGGCTGCAGCGACCGGACGACCGATCGGTCGCAGGAAGACATCCCTGACCTGAGGAATGCTGTCGAAACGACAACGTTTGTGGGCCTGACAGGACAGAACGCGAACACCTCAACGCTATGCAATCATGAGTAGATGATGCTGAGTAATCGGATATCTCCCTAAGGAGGATCGTCCTTCCCGCCGACATCCATAGGCAATGACCACTAGTCCTGCCACGCGCCCGCCATCCCAGGATCCCTTCTGGCATCGATTGATGTCCCGATTCGAACCCGGCTTCAATCGAACCGCTAACCGTCCGATCCGGCCGATCCTGGACTCGTTCCTGCTGCTCACAATCGTCGCGCTGCTGGTATCCGACCAGACCGTCATCTTCTTCCACCTGGCATTTGTGGGTCTGCTCATCGGAGCGCTGCGCCTCACGCTGACAGCCTTCGCCGTACGGGCAGTGGTCGTCGGGCCCATCATTGCGGTGGAACTCTTCGTCGCCGTTCAGCACGGCGACACGCATGTCGAGGAACTGTGGGAGATCCCGCTCATGGCCGGGCTGCTCTTGATCGCCCACCGGATAAGGCGCCAGGGCGACCGCATGCAGGCCGACCTCGACTCAACGCGCTTTCGGGTGATCGCCGGCGTCGCCCACGATATCCGCAACCCACTCACCGCGGCCAGGGGATTCGCCGAGATCATCACCGCCGACGATGGCACGCTGTCCCCCTCCGAAGTTGCTGAGTTGGCCCAACTCATCGCGGAGTCGACCCTGGAGGCCCATCTACTCATCGACGATCTGCTGACTGCAGCGCAGATAGAGGCAAGCGGTGTTGAGCCCGCTCGGCACCGCCTCGACATCGCCGGATTGGTCACCGCATCAGTGCGCCACCACCACAACGGGGTAGACGAGATCACGGTCCGGCTCCCCGCCGGAATAGCTCTGACCGGCATCGGTGACGAGTTGCGCGTCCGCCAGATCCTGCGGAACCTCCTCAGCAACGCCGAACGCTACGGCGGTCCGACCATCGAGATCGAGGCCGACAGAACCGAGAATCGGGTGCGAATCCGCGTCATCGACGACGGTGAGGGCATCACCGAGGGAAATGCGGCCCGCGTGTTCGAGGCCTTCGTCCACGGAGTCAGCGAAAGGCGGGAGGCCACGTCCGCCGGGTTGGGCCTCTACACATCGCGGCACCTGGCCGAGCTGATGGGTGGCGCTGTGACCTATGAGCGCATCGACGGGCTGACGGTCTTTCAGCTGACCCTCGAGGCGGCGCCCTCCGACGCGAACGAGTTGGATCTCAGATTGAGCAGCATCACTACATCGTCCACTTGAAACGCGCCAGCGAGACGAGAAGACGGGCGGGGTTCGAACGTGTTGCGATGGCTACCCGACAGGACGCCCGCGCCAGAACTCTCGATCACCCCTGAGGAACAAGGCGATTCACGGTTCGAGCGAATCGCAGTGGGCCTAATAGGACGGCTTTCACACCTCAAACTGCCTGGTCAGAGGCCCGGATAGGTACCCGATCGCCTGTCGGAGGAGCGTCATTCGCGCCGGAGGCTTCACATCTTCCCCGTTCCTCCAGGGTCGCGGCGAGAATGGCAGGATCCTCAGCGAACCCGCTGACCTCTCCGATCGGCGCCAAGGTAACGACGCTCAAGGCCCTGGAGCAGAGGGCAGAAGTCGAGACCGGTCGGGTACTGCATGTATGCGCTGGTCATCCCGCCCCAGTCCTGCCCTCGGATCATCTCTCCGAGGGCCTCATGGGCGATTGGGAGGGTTTCGACGTTGCTCTTCACTTCGCTGTCTCCTTCTTGTCGTCGATTGCTCGCGCGGTCGTGTTCGCCGATTGCGAGTTGGTCGGTGCAGGGGCATGGCTAGTGGTCGGGACCAGACCAGCGGATTCGGCAGTTGTTGTGCAGGTCTCGAGAAGGTCACGATCCCCTGCCACGTCGATCGTGGAGTCGTCGCCGCGGTTCCACATCGTCAGGTACAGGTCGGCTGCGCTGCCGGTGAGCGTGACATCTGCGGGTCCGTCGCTGCGCCGCGCTGCAATGCCGTCGGGGCCCAGCGTGAGATGCCAGTGGTCGTCGCTGTCCGTTGCGTGGACGACCATCGTCTTTGCGGCCTCGACCGGGAACGAGGGCTTCCGTGGAGTGAATGCCGTGAGCAACTCGTCGCTTCCATCCGAAGCGAACGCGGGGTCGAATTCGGACGGTATCCCGGCCGCGTTCTGCGCATCGAACCGGTGGATCGAGATCTCATGCGCCTGGCGCCGCGCCCACATGGCACGTGGCGTCGAACCCGGCAGGAAGGTCATCGCCTCGACATCGGCGGGTGCCGACTCGAGCTCTCGGACGAGATTGCCGTTCGTCTGGACGTAGTAGTCGACTAGATCGCCGTCGTCTGGCCAGAACACCGCCAGATCCGGCCAGGACGCCGACAACTCGGCGAGGTCGTCGACCCACATCTTGATGGCGCGCCGGGCGACGTGGGTGGCGGCCCAGAAGTGGATCTCACTCAGATGCCGAACCAGGTCTCGCATGGTCCAGCCGGGACACGTGCCGATGGTCACGTCGAGGCTGCCCTGCTCGGCGGACTCTGCGAAGAGTTTGGCCTCCTGGCCGATGGCGGTGATGTCCGCTGCGGTCTCCACGACGTTCTCCCTGCCGGATCGGCTCAAGCCTTCCTGATGCGACCGTCAGGGTGTGCGGCACACTCTAACTACTGCATTCTGCAGTACACAATATACTGCATATTGCAGTATATTGTGTAGTCCATGGCACCAGGAATGACAACCTCGTCGTATGCCGTCCTCGCTCTCCTCAACCTGAGACCATGGACGGGGTACGAACTCACCCAGCAGGCCCAGCGCAGCCTCCGCTACGCCTGGCCCAAATCGGAGCGCCTCCTCTACTCCGAACCCAAGAAGCTCGTCGAGCTCGGCTACGCGACCACACACAAGGAGAAGTCGGGCAACCGGAGCCGCAACGTCTACGAGATCACGACCGAGGGTCGCGAGGCGCTCGGAGAGTGGACACGCTCACGCACCCAACCGCCACGCATCGAAATCGAGGTCCTGCTGCGGCTCCTCTTCGCCGATCACGGCTCGACGAAGGACCTCCGTCGAGCCCTTGACGAACTTGAGGCCGACATCCGCGAACACCATGACGCCATCATCGAGCTGATGGCGTCGTACCTCGACGGCGGACATCCATTCCCCGAACGCACACACCTCTCCGTGCTCTTCGCCACCTTCCAGATCGAGGTGTTCAAGACCATCGAACGGTGGATCGAATTCGCCCGACACGAGATCGACGATTGGCCGACCACCCAGGACCTCCGAATTACCCCACGCACCGAAGCCCTCACCCGCCTCCTCGCCGACGACCGACACCCCTGAGCCCATCGGGCCGGGCAAGCGCCGCCGAAACCAGCAACCAGCCTCGCGAGGAGGTTTGAGAGACGACACTTCTCTGCCAAACAGGACAAGGCCCCCGGAACCACGTCCTGACCCGGGGAAACATGGAGTTTGAGAATATTGAGTGGGCCTGCCCGACGATCCAACCGAGCCGTTGAGTAAGAACCGGTGGGCGCTGGTGGACGACGATGGCGACTTCGACACCAACGCTCCCGACGGGAAGGGTCCTAGGCGGAGCTACACCGTTGCCGATACTGCCGGCTGCAACGCTGAGCAGATCGCCGATGCCCTCGCTCTCGGCAAAGGTCACTACAAGTTCGGGCTCAGCATCAGCGCCGTGGATGAATGGCTAGCGCTCATGAACCAGTGCCTCACCGGCGTCGGCCAAGGAGCCAACACAGGAGCCCCCACGATGCGGGGGCTTCCGTCGTACATCGGACTCCCGTTGAGGCGTCGGAAGTGTTCCTGCTGCGAGGTTCATCCCGGAGCATTGCCCACGCGCCGAGCGCCATGAGCAGGGTGTTGTCGAAGTCACATCGAGTGGGCCTGATAGGACGCCTTTCAAACCTCAAAGTGCCTGATCACGGCGTTGGGTAGATGCCCGATCGGTCACCGAGAGTGGCGTCGTGCCGCTCTCCGGAGCGCCCCCAGCTGCAAGACG
>JABMPV010000424.1 GCA_013202595.1 bacterium | reverse complement strand
GATCGAGCGTGCCGACCACTCCGGACCAGCCGCCGTCCATCGCGTGGTTGCCCGATGTCGAGCAGACGTCGTATCCGGCGGCGGCGATCGCATCTGCCACCTCCCTCGGGCCGATGAACCGGGGGTAGTAGGCCAGGCCGGTGTTGGTGGGGGAGAGCGAGCCCTCCAGATGGCAGATGGCGAAATCGGCCTCGCCGATCCACGGCTCGATCGGCATGAGCATGGGCTCGAAGTCGTAGCCGGTGGCCGAGTTCCGATCGGCGATCAGCGCCACCCTGCCGTGGATGAGCACGTCACCGGCGGCGGCGATGGTGAACGACCGCGGCCCGGGTTGCTCCGCCACGGCAGGTGACATTGCGGCGGATGTAGCGATCAAGGCGATGACGAGAATGATCTTGCGCATGTTGTGACAACGCTAGGCACCCGCCCACCGGTCGGCGAGCGGGTGCCCATGTCATTCGGTCGGCCCGGCTACTGCCCGCACCATGTATCGATCTGAGCGTCTGCTTCGGCGAGGCGTTGCCATGCCCGCTGTGCCTGGGTCACGATGCGAGTCACATCGGATGATGTGATCTTGGGGCCCTGGTTTGCGGTGGAGAATCGCTGTGGGCTCAACGCCTTCTCACCCGTCTTCCTCAACTCCTTGTGCGTTGCCACCCACGCCCCGCCCTGGCATGAGTAGTGCTGGACGCACTCGTACGTCACTTCCCTGCGGGGAATTGCGACGGTTGCGACGTTCGCCGTGCTGTAGCCCTGGTCCAGGTCGGTCAGTTGTGCAGCGACCTCTCCTGCGAAGCCGGGATCCCCGAGCTTGTTGGGCGAAAGGAACCCCCCACCGGCCAACTCGGCCTCCTTCCACTCGGTGAAGGTATCGGTGCCGGGTTCCACGGTCAGTTCCATGGACGTCCCCGATGCTGTGACCGTGAACGTCTTGGTGGCGATGACCTCCGTCTTGGTGGTCCTGGGGTCACTCGAACCTGGTCCGCACTCCGGAGGTGGGCTGGTTTGGGGCGGGGTCGTCACCGCCGGGCCGCTCGGTCCTTCCGGTGTCTCACCGCCGCCGTCGGTGGGTCCGCCCGATCCGCCGCCCGTGGCGCCGCCACCCGTCACTCCAGGGGTGCCTCCGGGTGCCGCACCGGACTCGCCGCCACCGGGCGCCGAGGCGCCACCGGCCGAATACTGGCCGATGCACTCCTCGTACTCGCGTTTGCGCTTGGCTGCCTCGTCGCAGGCCTCTTTCGCCTTCTTGTCGGCGGCGTCGGCGTCGTCGCAGGCCTTCTTGGCGTCTGCCTCGGCCTGGGTCAGGTCCTTCTCGAGTTGCGCCTTCTTCGCCTTGGCTGCGGCGTCCTTTGTGCGCATCTGTTCGCGGAACTCGGGCGTGTTGGCCCGCTCCCATGCGGTTTCCACGTCCTGCGCCGACATGTCGCCGTTCTGGTAGTCACGCCACAGATCGCCGAGCGCCATCTCGCGCATGAGTTGGTCACGGCTGGTGATACGGCTTCCGGGGACGTTGGCGTCCTCGATCCACGACCCCTCATCGGTCTTCCAGCATGCCGGCGGCCACTCCTTGCAGACCTTCTTCTGGTCGTCCTTCACTCCGTCGACTTTGGCCTTGGCCTCGTTGCAGGCTGCCCGTGCCTTGGCGGCAGCCGTCTCGGCCTCGCCGCACGCCTTCTGGGCGATCGCCCAGCGACCCTTCTCCGGGATGCACGGATCACTCGGCTTGGCGAGGAAGTAGACGCCTCCACCCACGAGGATCAACAGGCCACCGATCCACCAGTACCCGATCCACGAGTTGCCGGTTTCCGTATCGATGATCTGGATGCTGGTCTCGGTGGTCTCCTCGAAGGTGCTGGTCGTGGTCTCGGGGACGGTGGTCGCCGGGATCGTCGAGGTCTCGGGGGTCGACTCGGGTTCGGTGGTGGTTGTCGTGCTCGACGTGGTGGTGGTGCTCGACGTAGTGGTCGTCGTGGCGGCGACCAGGCTCATGGTGTCGGGGTCGCACTCCGGTTCGTTGTCGTCGACCACGAACACGCCCTCATCGCCGATCACCGTCGGATCGAGGGGGAAGGGGTCGCCCCCGCCGGGCGGCAGGATCTCCAACCCCGTCACCCGGTGCTCTCCGAATTGGAACAGAGGGAAGGGAGCCTCGCCGATGCCCCGGGGGTCGATGGTGCCTTCGCCGATGATCGGGCCCGAGGCGCCATCGATCTCTATGAACAGGCCGCCACCGGACAATTCCGGGTTGGTGGTGATGATGACGCGGCCTTCGGATGGTGATGCAAAGAGAGGTTGGGCAGGGAAGTGGACGTAGTCGACGCAGTTGTCCCTGAGTGTCGGGCCCGCTCCGGCTCCGGCGGGTGGTATCGGCCCGAGGATTACCACGAGCATGGCGAAGACCGCCAATAGGCGGGCGGGACGAAGTGCGGTCACGATCCTGGACGACATGAGACCCCCTCACGGTCGAGCGTGTGAGGACCATACAGGGTCGATGCCGCTAGACACCCCGGGGGCGGAACTGTCAAGCGGCGATGCTGTTGTTGGCGGGTTGGCGGTGTGCCCAGGCGGTGTGTTCGTCATAGTGGGTGTGGTGTTTGAGGCATCCGTGGAGGATCCCGACGAGACGGTTCCCGAGGGCCCGTAGGGCCTGGTGGTGGCGGTCGCCTTTGGCCCGGTGTTGGTCGTAGAACACCCGGCAGCCTGGGCTGGTCGACAGTGAGCAGAAGGCCTATTGGTCGATGGCGTCATAGAGGCGACGGTTACGGACGTGGCGGGCCAGGACGGCCCGTTTCTTACCGGATGCCCGGGTGACTGGCGACGTCCCGGCGTAGTTTCGGCGAGACTTACCGTCGGCATAGCGGTTCGGGTCGTCCCCGAACTCGCCGAGCACCCGGGCGCCGAGTACATCACCGAGTCCTGGTACGGAGAGGTAGATGTCGGCGTCCGGGTGCTGCTCAAAAGCCGCACCCATTTCGGTCTCGAGGGTGGCGATCTGGGTGTTGAGTTCGGTGATGATCCCCACCGCGGCTGTGGTGGTGGCCCCGAACGCGGCAGCAACCTGGGCCGGGGCGGTGAGCTGTTCAGTGTGTAGCGCCTGGTAGATCTCGGCTGCACGGTGTTCGAGGTTGCGTTGCCGGCCGCCACGTTTGAGCACCGCCCGGATCTGAGGGACGGTGAGACGGGCACCAACCTCGGGGGTCGGTGCCCGACCCAACACAGCCAGCGTGTCCCGATCGGCCAGATTGTCGAACGCTTCGAGTGCTGCGGGGTAGTACTCCCGCAACCCGTTACGCAACATGTTGGTGTGACGCCCCCGGGCCCAGATCAGACTCTGATGAGCCCTCGCCAGGACCTTGACCCCCTCAGCGAGGTCGCTGTCACCCGCAACCGGACGGTGGTTATGACAGTCGGTGCGGACCACATCGGCCAGGACCTTGGCGTCCCCGGCATCCGACTTCGCCCCTGAGACAGTGTGCCGGTCCCGGTAACGGGCTACCGACATCGGGTTGATCGCATACACCCGATACCCCGCAGCCACCAGCGCCTCAACCCACAAGCCCCGATCCGTCTCGATCCCCACCACCACCCCGAAAGGATCCGAAGCATGGTCGGCCAACAGGCCATGGAACGCCCCCACCCCGTCGAGGCCTTCAGGAAATCGCCGGCTGGCCAACCGGACACCGTCGGAATCCATCACATGGACATCGTGATGGGCCTCAGCCCAATCATCACCCACAAAGATCGTCACCATCCGCTCCCTCCATCGTCCGATACCCCAGAGCCGAAGGGAACCCGGCGGCAACCTAATGGATCAGTGCTCGGTCGGCACGACACCCCATGAGCGCTCCAAGGCTTCCCTCACCAACCGGCCGGGACACGATCTAGCGCCAGGAATCAACGCCCCAGGAACCCGGCAGTGTTCACCGGCCGGCGGCTCAGCCCCCAGCCCGACATATCAGACCGTTCGCCCCCCATTAGGAACCCCATGGCCTGATCCGCCACCCAGGGTCTACCTCACCGGACGTCCGCTCTCCAACATCGGGAACCCGGTGTTGGTCACCCGCTACAGGCCGAGCAGGGACTCCAGGCCGATGGTCACCGGGGCGTCGAGGTCGGCCACCGATCTGATCGCCAGCAGGACTCCGGGCATGAAGGCCACCCGATCGGATGTGTCGTGGCGGATCGACAGGGTCTCACCCGCTGAGCCGAGGAGGACTTCCTGGTGGGCCAGAAGACCTGGAAGCCGGACCGCATGGACCCTCACGCCGGATGCGTCCGCACCCCTGGCTCCCGGCACCAACTCCTCGGATTCGACGGTGCGATCCTGATTGCCGCCGGCAGCCGACATTCGCTCGGCAGTCGACAGCGCCGTGCCGCTGGGAGCATCGACCTTGCGATCGTGGTGGAGTTCGATGATCTCCGACGCGGAGAAGTGAGGCGCCGCCATCTCGGCGAAGCGCATCATCAGCACCGCGCCGATGGAGAAGTTGGGGACGATCAGGCATTTGGGATCGCCATCGGACCACCCGGTGCGCAACGCGGTGATCCGCTCTGTGTCGAAACCCGACGTGCCCACGACCGCGTGGGACCCGGCCTCGCTCCACATGCGGAGGTTGCCCATGACGACATCGGGGACGGTGAATTCGACCACGACGTCTGCACCGTCGACGACGGACGGATCGGATGAGATCACGATGCCGGTGACCTCAGTGCCCGGGTGCTCGGGGTCGTAGAGAGCCACCAGGTCGAGATCTGCGGCGGCGGCGACGGTCTCTGCGACCAGTCGCCCCATGCGACCTCCCGCACCGGAGACGGCCACCCTGGTCATTTGATGAATCGCTCCAGATCACCAGATTCGAACGGCCCAACCGCTCCGATGGAGCGTGAGCCACCGAAGACGTCAGCGGCCACCGCGTGAGCCTCCTCGAGTGTCACGGCATCGATCCTGGCGACGATGTCATCGAGTGTCAGATGCTCGACACCGGTCAACTCGTTGCGACCGAGGCGGATCATCCGACTGTTGGTGTCCTCCATCGCCAAGGCCAGCGAGCCTTTCATGTGCCCCTTGGCCCGGTCGAGTTCAGCGGAGGTCACACCCTCGGTGACCACCTTGTCGAGTTCCTCGACCACCAGTTCGAGAACCTGGTCCGTCTGATGTGGCGTCGTTCCCACATACACACCGTACGCTCCCGACTCTGCGTAGGGCAGCCTGAATGCGTACACCGCGTAGGCGAGGCCCCGCCGCTCTCTGACCTCCGTGAACAACCGTGACGACATTCCGCCGCCGAGCACATGGCTCACCAGGCCGAGTGCGAAGCGCCGATCATCGGTCCTGTCCGGACCGTGGCCGCCCAGCACGAGGTGGGCCTGCTCGGTGTCGCGAGTGGTCACCCGCACTACCGGTGCCCCCTCGGGTGCCGCGTACTCGTGCGCGGCCTCAGGGCCTTCCCAGGCACCGAACTGCTCGGTGACCAGGTCGACCACCTCGTCGTGATCGACGTGCCCTGACACCGCTATGACGGTCGCCGGTGGGTGATACCTGCGCCCCCAGTAGCCGGCGATGATGTCGCGATTCATCGCGTTGATCGAGTCGCGGG
>JABMPV010000423.1 GCA_013202595.1 bacterium | reverse complement strand
GGGGTGGTGGTGGGGGTGGGGGTGGTGGTGGTGGGCGCCGCAGTCGTGGCCGGCGCCTGGGTGGTGGTGACAGCGTCGTCGTCTCCACAAGCCACAGCGAGCACGCTGATGGCGAGAACGAGAGCGAGAAGCTTCTTCATTGGGGTGCTCCGTTTGTTGAAAGCAGCCATGAATCTAGGCAACCGGCAACCCGACTCCGAGTCGGATAATCGATTATCCCCGGCCCCATGTCGACCGGCGTATGAAGACGCTCAGGTGATGCCGAACTCCCTGGTCAGGATGGACAACAGAGCGTCGCCGCTGACGCCGCCTCTGATCACTTCGACGACCGTTCCATGCTGGTCGTAGACCACCGTCAGCGGCATCCCACGAGCACCGAAGGCGTTGACGCTGAGGTTCCGTCCGTCTGACCCTCCGATGTCGCGCGCCAGGGGCCATCTGGTGTCGATACCCCACTTCCGCGCATCACCGAGGCCGCGCCCGCTGTCCTGGGAGTTGATCCCCACAAACGACACCTGATCGCCGATCTGATCCGAGAGTGCGATGAATCCGGGCATCTCTCGTTCGCACACGTCGCACCACGATGCGAAGAACACAGCGACGGTCGGAGATCCGGAGAAATCGGCGAGGGCGATTCTCTCGTCTCCCTGCAGAGCAGGAAGGTCCCAGCCCGATTGGGTCGCCGTACCTGACGAGTCGCCGCCGTCCTCGCCCGACGCAGCGGCAAGGGTGATCAGGCCCACCACGACCGCGATGGCCGCCGCGGCGCCGATCGCCGTGAACATCGAGCGGCGCTTCCTGGCCCGCTCCGCTTCCTCGATCTTGCGTTGTTTGTCGGCACGCGATTGCACCCTGCGACGGCTCATGCAACCCAAACGTGAGGAATGGCCTCCGACGCGCCCCGACTATCGGGATCCCGACCATTGGGATCTGTTGGTTGTCGGTCGTCGGTCCGAAGCAACGAAAGCGTCCGGGACACAGAGAGGGTGGCGGCTGATATTCATCGGTGGGTGCAGTCAACGGGGGTGGCCGGGTTGACTGCACCCCTCCGATGTTCGGCACGCTCTCCGCCGGTGGCATGCTGCCCGCTACTTCCCGAACGGCTTCTCCGACGGGCCCTTGCGGGCCACTGCCGACCAGACGGTCTCGTAGTGATCCCGGTCGAAGGGGTCGACGTGATCGATCACGAAGGACTCCCATGACCTGCGGAGCGGGTCCTCGGCGTGTTCGTACACCCAGAGGCCGGCAGGGATCCTGTCGAGCACGGTACGCAGCGACATCGGCGTCCCCACCCGGGTCCGGGCATCTGTGGCGGTGAAGGACTCGTTCACCTCGACGGCCAGGCGGGATATGACCTTGATGTACGGCTCGGCCATGGTCGGGTAGCGCCGCTGCAGCATCGCGGTGATCTGCTCATCGGTCGGGAAGCCCTTCTCCCAGATCACCCATCGGTCGGCGAACGCTTTGTTGAGGGTCTGGGTGCCCGCGTAGTCACGCAGGTCGGTCGGGTTGAGCGTGCCGAACAGGCGGGTGTCGGGACGCAGGCGCACGGTCTCCCCTGTGGGGAGATCGATGGACTGGTAGCGGTCGAGAAGGCCGTGGAGTGCAAAGAGGGTCTCGGCACCTGCCGCGTTCAACTCGGACAGGTTGATGAGGGCCGGCCCGCGCAGCGCCCTGGTGATGTCGCCGTCTTCCCAGCGGCTCTCCGTCCCGCCCTTGCCGTCACCGTGCAGCTTGACCGAGCCGATGAGCGTGATGTCCCGCACCTCGCCGGTGAGAGGGATGCGGTAGTAGGGCAGGCGCAGCAGAGCCGCGAACTGCTCGAGGTCGTGATCCTTGCCGGTCCCCATATGGCCCCTGAGTGCGAGGTGCAGCGGGGTGTCGGTGACCTTCTCGCGTCTCACCTTCTCGACGAGAGCCAGGCGGAACAGCATTCCGAGGTCGACGTAATGCGGGTCCGGCTCGGGAATCTTCCCGGCTCGCTGGTCGTGATCCGCGAGGTCGCTGGGGACGTCGAAGATCTCGAGCTTCACCGGGGCGGATTCACCCGTGGGGTCGGTGAATGTGACTGTCTTTGCCATCAGGCGCTCCTCGTGATCGTGTTCTCGATTTGTGAAACGTGAGCCCACCAGGTGTCTCCGCCCGTGAGAGCGATGCTTCTGCGCAGCGCAGAGCGGACTCCGTGGATCATCGCCCTCGTCAATTCGTCGGGGCGCTCCACTACCTGGTGGCGTGAATATGCGTTGGTGACCGTGTCGTCGCCGATGCCGATGCCGAGGACTGTGATGCCTCCGTGCTCCGCCCCATCGACCGTGGCTGCGAGTGCGTCGACCGACCCACGGGTCATCCCGTCGGCGAGCACCACCAGCATCCGGACGGTGGCAGGGCGTCGTCCCAGTCGCTCGGCGGCGTGCTGCACGTTGAGTTCGTCGACGTTGGCGGCCTTCTCGAACATGGAGACCGGGGGCGCCGAGGCCGGATTGCGCCTGGCCTCGACGGCGGCGTCTGCAGGATGGGCTGCGGTCCAGAAGAGCCCGGCCAGTTCGTCCTTGGCGGTCTCCCACCGGTTGTCGAACGACTTCAGCACATAGTGGTTGACCGTTCTCGTGAGCCGATCCGCCGCACTGCCTTGCGACCGCCTGAGCGCACCCTTTGTGCGATGGGCCCGCTGAACGTATGTCTGCTCGGTGTCGTCGTGGCGTGCGGCGAATGCCCGGTTGAACAGGGCCACTTCGAATTCCACCTGCAGTTCGTCACACAGGCGGGCCAGGGTCCACGCCCCCAGGGTCGCTGCAGCCATGGCCCATGGCGCCTTGACTCCACCGGGGAGCGGCCGGGGCTGCAGCATGCTGGCCGATCCGTCCACCAGGAGGCTGATGCTGTAGGCGCGGCGGGTCGGGAGCGAGCGGCGCTCGAACATGCGCTGGTAGAGGCCTGCGCCGAGGAAGAGTGCGGCGTGGGGGGAGAGGTCGCCGGCGTCGAAGCCCGATTGGAGGCCCCGGCGCTGGTTGGCCACGAACAGCGGGTACAACTCGCCCGAGATGTGCCGCTCGCCCACTTCCCAGCGGCGGGCGGCCGTCTCCAGGGCCTCGAAGCCCCGGTCGGCGTAGTTGCTGAAACGAGACGGTAGGGGAGTCACCAGCAGCTTACCGCCCTGGCCCGTGGGGAGATGGACGTCGGGCGCCTCGCTGACCCTGAGGATCTGCTCTGTGGCGGGGTCGCCGCCCGTCTGAGCGTCGTCCGGCCTGCCCTGGAGCGACTCGGCTGCCTGCATCGCCTTGCGAGTCTGGTCGTACGAATCGGCGTCCTGGACGATCGGGCTCATCAGGCGCAGCGAGTCGACGCCCGTGTTGATCTCGTTCTGATCGGCCTTCTCGCGATCCTCCCGCCGCGTTTTGCTCTCATCGGGCGACGCTTCGGTGAGTAGTCCGTGGAGCCGTGCGACGGCGAGCAGTTGGAGGGCGACGCCTGCGGTCTCCCAGCCGTCCGAGGCCTCTCTGGCATCATCGATCAGGTCCCTGGCCTCTTCGAGTGCCATCGAGACGTGGACCTCCGACCGCTGCTGGAGCGTGTCGACGTCCTGATAGCCGCCGACTGCGAGGAAGCAGGCGAGGGCGAATTGCCCCATCGGCCTGGCTCTTCCCATGGCGCCCGGAATCGAAGCCAGATAGAGGTCGGCGAGCACCGACCGGGCGCCCGGGTAGAGATCGAAGTTCTGTGACTCCTGCCGGGCATCCTCGATGGAGAAGAACATTGCCTCGGCGGCCGGGCCACCGGCTTTGTCGAGGGCGTCGAGGAGCGAGACGGGATCCTCAGGAAGCGGTTCGCCGGCGTCGGGGAACCACTCCTCCGGGAGTGCCCTGTGCTCGTCGAGGTCGGTTGCCACCATGTGAACCACTTCGTGCAGCGCCGACGCGAGGGCCACCTCCGAAGGTGTCACGGGGGCTGATCGGGCGTAGGCAGCCTGAAAAACGCCCGGGTCCATCACGATTTCGCCGGGTTCGGCAGACGCCTGTGATCCCAGCCGAATGCGCAGGTCATCGTTGGATGCCAGCGACCGTGCGAATCGTGTTACCGCCGGTGCAACCCGCTGATAGCGCGCGACAACTGCCTCGATCACCCGGTCTTCGGGCGGGAGGATTTCGCTGAGCAGGGCTTCTTCGCGACTACGCACGGCTGGCCATTGTCCCACGCGATCGCGCGCATCCCCAGGAGGGCAAGATCGCGGGTCTGCGAAAAGTCTGTCTATAGTCCGGCGCTTCCACCCCGATGGCGGGATGGGACCAACCATATGAAGGGACCCGAGACCATGACAACGGCGACCAAGCGCTTCGGACGCCTGGTGGCTCTGCTGTTGGCGATTGCTCTCGTAGCAGCCGCATGTGGCGACGACGACGACGCTGCAACGACGACGCAGCCACCGACGACGACGCCGGCACCGCCTACTACGGCGGCCCCGCCCACAACGGCGGCCCCGACCACCCCGG
>JABMPV010000422.1 GCA_013202595.1 bacterium | reverse complement strand
GGCATCACATTCGTCTATGTGACCCACGACCAGGAAGAGGCCCTGACGATGTCCGACCGGATCGCCGTCATGAACGAGGGCAAACTCGTCCAGGTCGGTGGCTCCGAGGAGATCTACGAGTCGCCGACCAATCTGTTCGTAGCCAGCTTCGTCGGTGACATGTGCTTCCTCCCGGCGGTGGTCACCGAAGCAGGCTCCGTGCGGCTCAGCGGCGGCGAGATCGTTCATGCCAAGACCAGTTCGGCTGCCGGGACCGAGATCACGCTCACTGTGCGGCCGGAGAAGCTTCACCTCTACTCCACCGAGTCGGAGACCCCGCCGAACCGCAACGCGATCAGGGGTGTCGTCTCGAGAAGGACGTTCTACGGCGGTTCTCTGTTCTACGAGGTCGACATCGGAGCTTCGGGCTCATTCGATGTACGGGTCGAGAACCTGCCGGTCATGACCAGGTGGGTCGTCGGCGACGAGGTCGTCGTCGACTTCCATCCCGAGTCGGCACGGGCGCTGGCCGAATGACCCTCTCCGACGAGAAGGCTCGCACCGAGGAAGTCGCGGCCAATCCGCGATTGGAGCGCAAAGCTGAACGTCGTGAATCCTGGCGGGGCTTCTTCCACGCGATCCCCGCATACGTGTACCTGATCTTCTTCTTCGTGCTCCCGCTGATCATCGTGTACGTCTTCTCATTCGCCAGCCGGAGTCGCACCGGGAAACCGGAGCTCGAGGGTTGGAACACCGACTCCTGGCAGAGGCTCGGAGAGCCTCTGGTCAGGACGATCGTGACCCGCTCCGTCTTCGTGGCGGTCTTGAACACGGTCCTGTGCCTGGTGATCGGCTACGCATTCGCCTACTGGATCGCCACCCGTAGGAAACAGAGCACGCGCACGCTGCTGCTGATCCTCGTCCTCATTCCCTTCTGGTCGAACTTCCTGGTCAGGACCTACGCGTGGCGGATGCTGCTCGACTCCGACGGGTACATCACCCAACTCGGTGAGATGACCGGCCTCTGGGGCCGAATGCTGTTCACGCTGCCCGCTGTGTTCCTCGGCCTCCTCTATGGGTACCTGCCGTTCATGGTGCTGCCGCTATACGCCGCAATCGAGCGAATCGACTGGAGCCTCGTCGAGGCCGGGAGAGACCTGTATGCATCGGGGACCCAGGCATTCAGGAAGATCACGCTGCCGTTGTCACGCCCGGGCATCATCGCCGGTTCGATCCTCGTCTTCATTCCGAGCCTCGGCGCCTATGTCACACCAGACATCCTGGGCGGAGCGAAAACCACACTCTTGGGCAACTTCATCGTCAGCCAATTCGGCTCTGCGCGCAACTGGCCATTCGGTTCGGCCCTGTCCGGAGCGATCCTGATGATCATGCTCGTGGCGACCATCGTCTACTTCCGAAGCGGGGCGAAGACGGTATGACCGCCCAACACTCCTCGCTGCGTCGCCCCTGGGTGGAGCGCTGGTTGGGGATCAACGGATGGATCGTGTTCGCGTTCCTGTATCTGCCGATCCTGATCGTGGTGGTGTTCTCGTTCTCCGGCGCATCGAACGTCGGGGTCTGGGGTGGCTTCTCCCTGCGGTGGTACGAGCGGATGTTCGGCAACACCCAGTTGCTGGCTTCGCTGGAGAACTCCCTGTGGGTCGCTCTGTGGTCGACCATCGCCGCGACCGTGCTCGGGACGGCAGCGGCCCTTGCATTGGACCGCTACCGCAAGTGGGCGACGCGGGGCGCCTTCGACGCGATCGTGTACATGCCGGTGATCATCCCGGATGTGACCATGGCTGTGATGTTGCTCTTGTGGTTCACCCAGATCGGGCTGCCATTGGGGCGGGTGTCGATCACCCTGGCCCACATCGCATTCAACATCTCGTTCGTGGCGATCGTGGTGAGATCCAGGCTCGCCCACATGGATCCATCGATGGAGGAGGCGGCGTCCGATCTCTACGCAAGCCGCTGGAAGGTGTTCCGCAAGGTGACGCTGCCGTTGATCATGCCGGGCGTCCTCGGTGGTGCCCTGCTTGCACTGACTCTCTCGCTGGATGACGTCGTCATCACGAGCTTCGTCCAGGGACCGGGATCGACCACCCTGCCCGTCCACGTGTTCGGCCTCATCCGCCGATCCGTCACGCCGGAGATCAACGCCGTGTCCACCCTCATGATCGGCGCCTCCATGTTTCTCGTACTAACTTCGCTCGCAATCCAAGGTCGAAGCAATGACTAGGAGGAGACACGTGAAACGTCTAGTGATACTGATTGCAGCACTGGCCCTGATAGTGGCCGCATGTGGGGACGACGACGACTCCACCGCCACGACGGCCGGGGCTGCCGGAACGACGGCGACGACGGCGCCGGCACCGGCGACAACAGCAGCACCAACAACAACGGAGCCGGTGCCCGAGGGTGTCCAGGCCAAGGCAGACGCGTGTGCCCTCGGAGAGACCGATGGGGACCTCAATCTGTACAACTGGACGGAGTACATCCCGTACGGGTCCCTGGCCGAAGAGGCTGAGGTCACCGACATCCTCGGCGCCTTCGAAGAAGAGACCGGCGTGAAGGTCGTCCTGACCGAGTACGACTCCAACGAGACGATGCTCGCTCAGATCGACGCGGGGGTCGGCTTCGACGTCGTGGTGCCCTCGGACTACATGGTCTCGATCATGCGATCGGCGGGCTTGCTGGTCAAGCTCAATCCGAATGCGATTCCCAACATGGCGAACATCGCACCCGAGTTCACGGATCTCCCCTACGACCCGGGCAATCAGTTCTCCGCTCCCTATCAGTGGGGCACGACAGGCATCGGCTACAAGTTCGGCTCGATCGATGACGAGAACGGTGTGTCGTGGGGCGTCATCTTCGATCCGGCGATGAGCGAAGCCAACACGGGATTCATCTCACTGCTCGACGACGAGCGGGAGACGATGGGTGCAGCCCTGATCTACCTGGGCTACTCCCTCAACACGACGGACCCGGCGCAGGTCGATGAGGCTGCAGATCTGATCAAGGCCACCAAGGATCGACTCGCCGCATTCAACTCGTCGGGCTATTGGGACTTGCTGACGTCGGGTGAGACCGTGGTCTCGCAGGGTTGGAACGGCGACTTCCTGTTTGCCTACGACGAGGCGTCGACCGATGACTACGACGCCTACGAGGACTTCGGATATGCCATTCCCACCGAGGGTGCGGCAGCCTGGGTCGACACGATCGCAATCCCGGCGACGGCGGAGCATCCGTGCTCGGCACAGACGTTCATCAACTTCCTCCTCGATCCGTTCATCGGTGCCGAGTTGACGAACTACAACTACTACGCCAGCCCGAATGGGGCAGCCACTGAGTTCATCTGGGAAGAGATCCTCGAGTGGGATGCCATCTATCCGCCACAGGACGTGCTGGACAGGCTCGAGTTCTTCGCAGACCTCGGTGACTTCGGCACCTACTACGCAGACGCCTTCTCGGCAGCCAAGAGCTGATCGAGGCCCGGGTTCTAGAACCTGAGTAGCGAGACTGTGAGGGCCGGTCCGAGTGACCGGCCCTCACTCGTTCCCTGGGAACATCGCAGCCACCGGGGAGTGATAGGAACACCCGACAGGCCACGGCCCGCTGCGCAAGCGTGCTGAGCAGGAACAAGGAGGAGGAATGCCGCGAGATCCGAGATTCGACGTGCTCTTCGAGCCGGTCCAGATCGGACCGGTGACTGCACCGAATCGCTTCTATCAGGTTCCTCATTGCACGGGCATGGGATATCGACGCCCACAGACGCTGGCCGCGCTGCGCGGCGTGAAGGCCGAAGGCGGCTGGGGCACCGTCAACACCGAATATTGCTCCATCCACCCGTCATCCGACGACGAGCCCCACCCCTCGGCATCGATGTGGGACGACGGAGACGTAAAGGCACTGGCGATGACGGTCGACAGCATCCACGCTCATGGTGCACTCGCAGGTGTCGAGCTCTGGCACGGCGGAGCGGCAAGCGCCAATCACTACTCGCGCGAGGCTCCGATAGGCCCCGACAGCAGGCCGGCAGGCGTCTACGACCCGGTCCAGACGCGGGCAATGGACAAGTCGGACATCCGGGATCTGAAGCGCTGGCATCTGGAGGCGGCACTTCGCGCGAAGCGCGCCGGCTTCGACATCGTCTACGTCTACGCCGCCCATTGGTATCTGCTGCGCCAGTTTCTGCTGCCGACGAACCGGCGAACCGACGAGTACGGCGGTTCGCTCGAGAATCGCGCCCGACTGCTGCGCGAGTTGATCGAGGAAACCAAGGAAGCGGTCGGAGACACGTGTGCCGTGGCCGTGCGATTCTCGGCGAGCACCGGTGGGCCGGACGACGATCAGGACACCACCGAGCCGCGGGCCATGATCGAACTCCTCTCCGATCTCCCGGACCTCTGGGACATCACAGTCCACGACTACAGCTACGAGATGGGAACGTCGCGCTTCGTTCCCCAGGGCGGATTGGAAGCCACGATGTCGTGGGTCAAGAGCGTCACAGACAAGCCGGTGGTGAGCGTCGGGCGTTTCACGTCTCCCGACACCATGCTGCGTCTGGTGCGCCAGGGCGTCGTCGATCTCATTGGGGCGGCCAGGCCGTCCATCGCCGATCCGTTCCTGCCCCAGAAGATCGATCAGGGGCGCGAGGACGAGATTCGCGAATGCATCGGCTGCAACATCTGTTACACGGGCGATCAGACCGGAACGCCCATCCGGTGCACCCAGAATCCCACGATGGGGGAGGAGTGGCGCAAGGGCTGGCACCCCGAGATCATCTCTCCCAAGGGATCCGACTCGACGATCCTGGTGGTGGGCGGCGGGCCGGCCGGCTTGGAGGCTGCGGTCGCTCTCGGTAAGCGCGGCTACGACGTGACACTCGCCGAGGCTCGCAAACAACTGGGTGGACGGGTCGCCCGCGAGTCCTCCCTGGCAGGGTTGGCCCAATGGCGAAGGGTCCTGGAGTATCGGGAGGGCCAGATCGCCAAGCTCTCAAACGTGGAGTTCTGGCTCGACAGCCTGGTCGATGAGGAGCAGATCCTCGAGTTCGGCGCAGACCATGTCGTGCTGGCCACGGGAGCCGCGTGGCGGTCAGATGGAGTCGGACGGTGGCACGAGGAGCCAATCCCGGGATGGGGTGGCCCCTCTGTCGTCACACCCGACGACATCATGGCCGGGATGATGCCCTCGGGCAGCGTCGTCGTCTATGACGACGAGCACTACTACATGGGCGGTGTCCTGGCGGAAACTCTGCGGAAAGCCGGACTGGATGTGACGCTGGTGACACCGGCCAACGAGGTCTCGACATGGACCAACCACACAGAGGAGCAGTTCCGAATCCAGGAGAGGATTCTCAGCCTCGACGTCCGCCTCCACACGGGGACGGCGGTGGCGGAGGTGTCCAGCGACTCAGTGACGCTGGAGTCCATATACACCGGTCGCACTCACGAAGTCGCTGCCGACACCGTCGTGATGACGACCTCGCGAACGCCGCGGGATGCGCTCTACCACGCCCTCTCCGATCGCATCGACATCACACGGATCGGGGACTGCCTGGCACCAGGGACCATCGCGACCTCGGTGTACTCGGGCCACCGCTACGCCCGCGAGTTGGACACCCCGACGTCAGTGGGCGTCCCGTTCCGGCGGGACACCGGCCGGTGATGCCATAGGGAGCGGCTACATCCGAACGCGCTCGTTCATCGGGTCGAAGAAGGAGCGGATCGAGGCAGTGGCCGGGATGCGCTCAGCGGCGACCTCTATCTCGAACGTTCCAGCGTCGAGCCACTCGCCGGTCACCCCGCCGGGATGGTTCAGGTACCCCATGGCCAGGCACCGGTCGGCGACATAGCTCCACATTCCCGAACTGGTGCGGCCGACCAATTCGCCGTTGCGGTAGATCGG
>JABMPV010000421.1 GCA_013202595.1 bacterium | reverse complement strand
CTTCGCAATCGGTCCGCCGATCGAAGACGGCTTCTACTACGACTTCGATGTAGACGAAGCGTTCACGCCGGAAGACCTCGAGCGGATCACGACCCGAATGATGGAGATCGTGGCCGCGGATCAGCCCTTTGAGCGGGACGAGATGTCCAAGGCGCAGGCCCTCGAGACCTTTGCCGATCAGCCGTACAAGCGAGAGATCATCGAGTCGGTCGACGAGGGCGAAGGTGCCGGCGGGGATGCCGTGAGTGTCTACAGGAACCTCGGATTCGTCGATCTCTGTCGCGGGCCCCATCTTGCGACCACGAAGAAGCTGCCCGCATTCGCTCTGCTGCGCACCGCGGGCGCCTACTGGCGCGGTGATGAAAAGCGCGAGCAGTTGCAGCGGATCTACGGCACGGCATGGGAGAGCAAGGCGGCCCTCGCCGAGTACCTCGAACGTCTCGAGGAGGCGCGCAAGCGTGACCACCGCCGGCTCGGCGCAGAGTTGGACCTCTTCTCGTTCCCCAGGGAGTTGGGGAGCGGTCTGGCCGTGTGGCATCCCAAGGGTGCGCTCACCAAGACCCTGATGGAGGACTACAGCAGGCGCACCCATCTCGATCACGAGTACGACATCGTCTCGACGCCGCACATCGCCCGCAGCCACCTGTGGGAGACCTCCGGCCATTTGTCGTTCTACGCAGAGGGCATGTACCCGGGTATGGAGCTCGACGGGGGCGACGAGTACCGGCTGAAGCCGATGAACTGCCCGTTCCACATCCTCGTCTACAAGGCGCGGCCGCGGTCGTATCGCGAGCTCCCGATGAGGCTGTTCGAGTTGGGCACGGTCTATCGATACGAGCGGTCCGGCGTGATCCACGGCCTGATGAGGGCCAGGGGCTTCACCCAGGACGACAGCCACATCTTCTGCACTGTCGATCAGATCGGACCCGAGCTCCAGAACCTGCTCGACTTCGTGCTGATGGTCCTGCGGGACTTCGGGTTCGAGGATTTCGAAGCCGACCTGTCGACGATCCCCGAGAAGTTCGTCGGTGATCCGCAGGCTTGGGAGCGTGCCACGGATGCGCTGCATGGCGCCCTCGATTCCGCCGGTCTCGCATACGAGGTGGCGGAAGGTGAGGGTGCGTTCTACGGGCCGAAGATCGACATCCACGTGCGTGATGCCATCGGACGCCGCTGGCAGATGTCGACGCTGCAGGTGGACTTCGCCCAGCCGGACAACTTCGATCTCGAATACGCATCCACGGGGAACACCAAGGAACGTCCCGTGATGATCCACAGGGCACTGTTCGGCTCGGTCGAGCGCTTCTTCGGCGTGCTCCTCGAGCACTACGCGGGAGCGCTGCCGGGATGGCTGTCACCGATTCAGGCGACCGTGATTCCCGTTGCAGATCGGCACCAGGAGTACGCCGGCCTCGTGGCAGACGGCTTGCGCGGTGCAGGGCTTCGCGTCGAGGTCGATGACGCTCATGACACCGTGGGGGAGAAGATTCGACGGGCCGTCACGTCGAAGGTCCCCGCCGTGATGGTCGTCGGTGACGATGACATCGACGCGAGTACGGTCGGCCTGCGCATGCGGGGCGAGAGAGAGCGCCGGGGGGTTGCACTGTCCGATGCGGCAGAGGCGATCTCGGCTCTGTGTGAGACGCCCAGGTAGCCGATCGCCCGCTCAGCGAGAGATCGTGTGAGCAAGAACCACACCGTCGTAATATCACTCGTCGGGACTCATCCCCGCTTCGACTCGATCTGAGGAATTGTGCAGAGAATCATTCGTGTCATCTCGTCTGTCGTGCGCCGTGCGCCGAGAATCGTCATCGGCGTGGCCATCGGCCTGACGCTGCTCTTCGGAGCGCTCACAGGCCAGCAGGAGCAGGCTTCCGGCAATGAGGGATTCTCTCCGGACAGCGAAGAGTTCCTGGCAGCGCAGACGATCGACGATGTGTTCACCTCGTCGTCCGAGGTGGCCGTGCAGGTTCTGTTCTCATCACAGTCGGACGACCTGCTGACCGCCGATGGTCTCAGGACCTACTCGGCAGTGCGCCGGGCCATCCTCGACAGCAGGGCTTCGGAGATCATGGGCCACCGTGACGACGGCAATCCCGAAGGCGACATCGAGGGCTTCCTCGAGACTGTGCTCGACAACGCCGAGGCCCAGGGGATCGACATCAACACCATCGACGACCCTTCCGCCAAGGCGTTGATTGCCGAGACGCTGGCCACGATGCCCCCCGATGCGATCGACTCCTTCCTCTTCTCCAGCAACGCAGACAAGGCCGCCATGACCTCGCCGTCGGGGCTCATGGTCGTGTTCCTTGCCCTGTCGAAACTCCCCGATGATCCCAATCAGGTCGAGTTGCAGGCCATCGAAGTGGACATGCAGCAGGCGATCCGTGAGGCCGCCTCCCTGTCAGAGGATGTCACCGCCGAGCCGTTCTCGTTCGCTCTGTTGTTCGCCAATCAGGGCGAGTTCACTTCCGAGATCGGACGCCTCTTCGCAGCGGCCGGATTCATCATCCTCATCATCCTCGCCTCGGTGTTTCTGATCCTGCCCGAGAAGCGGTCGATGGTCGCTCTCGCCTTCGGCGGGTTCACGTTGCTGGCGATCATCACGGCGCTGATGGTCCTCGAAGTGTTGCCGATCTGGGCGCCGCTTGCCGCGATCATCCTGATATTCGGCCTGTGGTCGAATCGCGACAAGGGTCTGAGGAGATCCGTGGCCGACACCATGCTGGCCTTCGTGGTCATCATGATGTCGATCACCTGGATGAATGGCATCGGCGTCCTCCTGGGGCCCAAGTACCTCGGGATCATCGGGAAGTTCAGCGAAATCCTCCAGATCGTGCCGATCCTGCTCATCGGTCTCGGTGTCGACTACGCGATCCACCTGACCTCGCGTTACCGCGAGGAGATGGGCTCGGGGTCCGACGTAATCACATCGGCGACCCGGGCGAGCGCGACGGTCGGCGTGGCCCTGGTGCTGGCGACCGTCACCACCGCAGTCGGCTTCCTCACCAACATCTTCAATCCCGTCACGGCCATCGCCGATTTCGGCATCCTCGCAACGGTGGGCATCACCGCAGCGTTCCTGCTGATGCTGACATTCGTCCCGGCGGCGAGGATCCTGTTGGATAGCAGAGCCGAGCGCCGGGGTGAGCACCCCATCGGCGAACAGCACGATGTCGAAGACCGCATGCTGCCCCGCCTCATGGGGAGTCTCTCGGTGTTCGCCGAGCGAGTCCCGGCGCTGACCCTCTCGGTGGCGCTGGTAGCCGGAGGGCTCGGGGCATGGGGTCTCACCAATCTCGATACGACGTTCTCGTTCACCGACTTCGTGCCTCAGGGTTCCGAGCTCCTGGTCACCTTCGAAGAGATCCAGGAGGAATTCGGAGGCGGATTCGGCGAGCGCACCCAGGTGCTCATCGAAGGCTCCAGCCTCGCGACCGTGGATATGCACAACGCCCTCATGGAATCTCACGACAACATGCTCGACACCACGAACGTGGTCGTCCTCGATGGGCGCGCTCAGGCGACATCGCCGTTGTCGGTGATCGACTCTCTGGCTCGCCCGGCCGAGTTCGGCGGAGATCCCGAGACGTTCTCGCCCGAGTTCCTCCAGACGGCGCTGGCGCTGGGCTTGCAGCCAGATGGCACGGTTCCGCCGGGCACCGATGTGGTGGCTCTGTGGGGTGCGGCCGAGCAGGCTGCTCCGGAGGACTGGCGCATGGTTGCGGCAGCCGAGAACGATCTGATTCGCTACATCAACGTGTCGGTCGGCACCCAGGCAGGGGAGCAGGGGGCACCTCAGCTGGCCGAAGACCTGACCAACGCGTTCATGCCGGTCACCGACGTCGCGGGTGTGACGGCCGTGCCGACCAATGAGAACATTATCAGTGTGGGCGTGATCGATGCACTGCAGGCATCGCAGGTATCTTCGATCATTCTGACGATCCTGGCGGCGATGGCGCTGCTGGTCATCAACTTCACGGTCGAATCGCGACGACCCCTCCTGGGGGTCATCACGATCCTGCCCGTGGCTCTGGTGGTGCTCTGGGTGTTCGGGGCCATGGCGCTCACCGGCATCAGCTTCAACCCGGTGACGGCGATGATCGCCGCCATTGCAATCGGCATCGGTGTGCCGTACACCATCCACATCACCCATCGATATCAGGAAGACCGCATCAGGTACGAGACGCCAGAAGAGGCCATCAAGAGCACCATGACCCACACGGGCGGCGCTCTTGCAGGTTCGGCGTTCACGACCGTCGCGGGGTTCGGGATCCTGGTGACCTCGACCCTGACGCCGTTTCAGCAATTCGGCCTGGTCGTCGGCTACGCCATCGGGTTCGCTCTCATCGCCGCTGTGATGGTGCTTCCGAGCATGCTGATCCTGTGGGATCGCTGGCACCGTCGGCGCGGCGACGCCGTGCTCGACGCGTCCCGCCTTCTCGAAGGCATTGCATCGGGCGCAGCCGACTGACGGTACGCTTCGAACATGCCCACAGCCGATGAACGAGGTCGCCTGGAGATCCCCGAAGACGTAGCGCGTGCTGAGAACGTACCGGAGGACCTCGATTCATCCATCGTGGGCCCGTACACGTTCCCCAGCCTCCTCAGGCGGAGGTCGGTGGCGATCGTCGCCCTGGTCGGCGCTCTCCTGGCCGTCGCCGGTGTGGCTGCAGGCCTGCCGCGAGGGCTTCTGGTCATGGCCGGCATCCTGGTGG
>JABMPV010000030.1 GCA_013202595.1 bacterium | reverse complement strand
GTTGAGCACCGTGTCCATCATCCCCGGCATCGAGAACTTGGCTCCCGATCGACACGACACGAGGAGGGGGTTGTCGGCGTCGCCGAACTTCTTGCCGGTCTGGTCTTCGACATGGACGAGGGCGGCTTCGACCTGCTCCCACGATCCCTCAGGGAAGACTTCGTCCGCATCGAGGTAGGCGAGGCATGCCTGAGTGGAGACCGTGAATCCCGGCGGGACCGGAACGCCGAATCGCGTCATGTCACCGAGGTTGGCGCCCTTGCCCCCCAGCAATCCACGCACCCGGTCCCAGTCGCCGCCGAGTGCCTGCTCGGCCTGCTCCACCTCATCGAACGCGTACACCCACTTGGTTTCGGACATCAGAAATGTGACCTCTCTGTCGGCTGGTCGCGACCCTGCTGTCGTGCACCCCAAAGGGTACCCGCGGTCGCCCGGCTGGAACCGGTACCAATGGCCCTGGCGGCGGCGGATCGACCCACTACTCCGGGGCGAGCGCTGCCGTCCAGATGGTCGAGGACCAGGCGGCCACGAGAGCATCGAAGTACACGAAGAGGGTCTCGTCGGTGAACACAGTTGAGGAGATCAGCACGTCCGCGATGCCGTAGGAGGTGCTCGACATCACCGGCTGCGGCTCCCGATCCCACAGGAGGCCGTCCGGGGAGGAGGCAAGCCCGAGGAGCTCGTCCGATCGACCCCTGTCCGGGTTGGGCCTCGAAGCCCAATGGGCCATCAGGAATCCGTCTGCGGTTCGCTCCACATTGGGGTCGTAGACCCCCGTTGCGGACCAATCCCCCTCGTCGGCCTCGAGGACGATCCCGATTGGCTCCCAGGTGAATCCGTCGGTAGAGCGTGCTGCGCCGATGGCGCGGCTCGCGTCGTCGCCTGAGTCGTCGGCGTGGCCGTCGTAGAACATGAGGTAGCCGCCCCACGCGACGATGAGGACCAGCAGGAGTGCGGGGACGAGGCGGGGGAGGGTGGTCACGCCCACCCCGACCGATGGTCGATCCGATGTCCGGAATCCCGCGCCGGACCGGTGCGCAGAGGCGCAGTTCTCGGGCGTCTGGCGGGGTCGCGGGGCCGGTCGGCGTGGGCCGCAATCGTAGATGTCGGCTGCCGATGACGCCCGCTGGAACGGTCCGCCTGGTACGGTCTCCAACGGCGACCCCGGTGGTCGCCGTCCGGTGCCCTCCGCAGACCTCGAGGGTGCCGACCGATCGGAGGACCCAATGACCGACACCACCAACCCCGGGCGCGCCGTCACGTTCGAAGACCTGGGGGTTGCAGACGACCTGCTCGCAGCCCTCTCAAAGGCAGGGATCAGCGATCCCTTCCCCATCCAGCAACTCGCCATCCCCGACGCGCTCGCCGGCCGCGACGTGTGCGGGAAGGCACAGACCGGCTCGGGCAAGACGCTGGCATTCGGCATCCCGATGGTCGAGCGCACCGGCCCAGCCAAGCCCCGTAGGCCCGGCGCCCTCGTGCTCGTGCCGACCAGAGAGCTCTGCGCCCAGGTGACCGAGGCCATCGATCTGCTGGTCAACGTGCGCGGGCAGAGGGTCGTCGCCATCTACGGCGGCGTCTCGATGAGCAACCAGATAGATGCCCTCAACGACGGCGCCGAGGTGGTCGTGGCCACGCCGGGACGTCTGCTCGATCTCGTCGATCGAGGGAAGCTCGATCTCGAAGACGTGAAGACCGTTGTGGTCGACGAGGCCGATCAGATGGCGGACATGGGGTTCCTGCCCCAGGTCCATGCAGTGATGCGCCAGATCCCGCGTGGGCATCAGACGATGCTGTTCTCCGCGACGCTCGACGGCGCCGTCGGGGCACTCATCAACTCGTACCTCACCGATCCGGTGCGCCACGAGGTCGCGGACTCGGACGATGTCATCGACCTCATGGAGCATCGGTTCCTGCAGGTGCATTACATGGACAAGGCCAAGGTGGTGGCGACGATCATCCGTAACGCCGGCAAGGTGCTGGTGTTCGTGGGAACCAAGCGCAACGCCGACCGGGTGTCGGACGATCTTCGCAAAGAGGGCATCGACGCCACCGCCATTCACGGTGATCGCCGCCAGGAGGCCCGGGAGAAGGCACTCTCGCGATTCGCTTCCGGCAAACTCGACGCCCTGGTCGCCACCAACGTCGCCGCCAGGGGCCTGCACATCGATGATGTCGCAGTGGTCATCCATTACGACCCGCCCCAGGACTACAAGAGCTTCGTCCATCGCTCCGGACGGACGGCCAGGGCGGGCGAGGCCGGCCTCGTGGTCACCCTGGTCGAGTGGGATCAGGTGGAGGAGGTGCAGCGCCTGCAACGCGCCGCCGGCCTCCACTACGGGATCGTCAAGGTCTTCTCAAACGACGAGCGCCTTGCCGATCTCTATGCACTCGAACCGGAGACCGTCGACATGAAGATGGGGACGGCCGTCGAGTTGTCCAAGCGAGGTTTGCCGCGCAAGCGCAAGAGGTGAACCGTGGCGGTGGAGAACATCCATGAGCGGTTCCTGCCCGTCGGTGCCGCAGATGTGGCGCCACTGATCGACAGCCTGTCTTCACGAGACGATCGGCTGTGGCCCCACGAGCAGTGGCCTGCGATGCGATTCGATCGGCCGCTCGAGGTCGGCGCGTCGGGAGGCCACGGGCCCATCAGGTACTCCGTCGAGGCGTACGAACCAGGGTCGTCGGTGTGGTTTGCATTCTCGGGGCCGAAGGGCCTGACGGGCGGCCACGGCTATGAGGTCGAAGCGGTATCCGGCGGCGTCGTGCTGCGGGAGCGTCTGATCAATCACCCCGCAGGGAGGAATCGCCTCTCCTGGCCGATCTGGATGCGGCCGATGCACGACGCCTTGATCGAGGACTCACTCGACAAAGCCGAGCGTGAACTCACCGGCACGGTTTCCGATCCCGCCCGCTGGTCACGATGGGTTCGGGTTCTCAGGTGGGCGCTCACCAAGGTGATTGCACCGCGCCGCTGAATCGCTGCATCACTAGTGCTCTGGCCAGGAACGTTGGCGATGTTCAG
>JABMPV010000420.1 GCA_013202595.1 bacterium | reverse complement strand
CGTCCTTGCCGGATGACGCCCCTGCCTCGCCCTGAACATCGCCAACGTTCCTGGCCAGAGCACTAGTGACCGGTCGACTCCAGCGCGCTCAGCCCAGCAATCGGAAGGCGGCGCCGACGACCTCGTCGACGATCTCATCGCCACCGCCGGTGAACAGGTCGATCAGCGCGTTCCAACCGTCACCCAATTCGGTGACGGCCCAGAACAATGCAGCTCCCATGGCGATCAACACCAGGATGACCCTGAGGCGTCTGGACAGGTAGATGAGCCGATCCGCGGCATTCGATCCGAACGAGGGTTCGGCCGTGCTGTAGGTGATCCGTTCGATCTCGTCACCGCCATCGGGCATCGGGAAGACCGCACCGAGGCCGTAGGCCGGGCCCGGCACCGAGGCCGCCTCGGCTCTCTCTCGCTCGACCCGGGCGCGATAGGCCTCCAGGGCATGCTGACGGCGCTTCGCCACCTCGTCACGCACGGCGGCGCGATGATTCCTGTCGAGTTCTCTGCGTTGCACACGCTCTCTCTGACGGTGTCGGCGATCGGCCTCCGCGAGATCGATTGCCGTGGCCGACATGCGCAGTGCGGTCAGATCCGGAGGGGTCGCACCCTGATGGAGCATCCGGATCGGCGCGGTGAAAGTAGCCGGCACGACACCGATCTGGGGATCCGGAATGTCCGAACCGATCTGGGGATCCGGAGTGTCGGACCACGGATCACCGGATTCGCCGAGGATCTCGAGACGAACGGTCCCCTCTCCCGAGCCGTTGCCGTTGTGCCCAATGGTCGGCACAGCGGTGAGATCGACCCTGATGTCGGCGACCGGGGCGGGGGCAGGCAGGACGTCGCTGCTCACGGCCAGCACGGCGTCGACCTCATCCGGTCCAAAGTCGAGCGCACGGCCAATTGCCCGGGCCTGGGTGCGCGTGAGAGCGACCTCGCCCCGTTCCCAGGCTCCAACCAACGTCGATCGGACCCCGGCCAACTCAGCGAGATGGGCCTGCGAAACCCCGAGGTCGCGGCGCCGCTCTCTCAGCCAGCGGCCGATATCGGCGACCGTTGTGTGCAAATCGTCTCTCCCTGATGTCTTCAGCCTGGGGACATCGTATATCAGATGAGCCAATCATGCCACCCTCTGTGGCAGAACGCGAAAGTCCTACCACCCATAGTGGCTGTATCGGGACAGTTGGCGGTGCAGGGATCGTCGGCCATCAGTGACGATCGACAACTCCGTCCCGACTACTGAAGACTGATAACTGACGACCTGCCCGAGTGAAGACCGATGACCAAAGGCCCGCTCGAGTGAAGACCGATGACCGGCCCGGGGCGCGGCACCGGATGAGTCTGCGGGGCCGACTCTCACCCAGGCGGCGGCCGGGAAGGGCCCGGCGGGCGGTAGCCTGTCTCGTGGAGGCGTCCGAGTGCCTGGTGGGCTCCCCGGTCTTCAAAACCGGTGGGGCGGTGAGAGCCGCCCGGCGGGTTCGATTCCCGTCCGCCTCCGCCAACCAGACGGCAGCCGGTCGCGCCGGAGAAGTGACGGACCGACTCACAGTCCCCGGCTCCATGCCATCATTGATCACATGACCGATCGCCATGTGGGTCGTGGCCGTCCGCGCCTCACAGCAACCATCACCGATCTCGAGGTCGTTCGCCAGCGAGCCATGCTCGCCGGCCTGATCGTGGACGGCCAGGACGTCTCGGTCGCAGAAGCCTCGCTCGACGAACTCGTGCTCCTCACCGACACTGCGGGCTCAGAAGTGGTGTCGACCGCGCTGCAGCGGCGGGACCATCCGCACCCCGCCACCTACTTCGGTTCGGGAAAAGTCGACCAACTGTCGAGCGAGTCCAAGGCGTTGGACATCGACGTCCTCGTCGTCGACGGCGAGCTGAACCCGATCCAACAGAGGAACCTGCAGTCGGCATTCGAGTGCGACGTCGTGGACCGCATCGCTCTGATCCTCGACATCTTCGCCCAGCATGCCACCAGAAGGGAAGGCATGGCCCAGGTCGAGTTGGCGATGCTCCGATACCGGCTGCCCCGGCTGCGCGGCCGCGGAACGGAGATGAGCCGCCTCGGTGGCGGCATCGGCACGAGGGGCCCCGGTGAGACCCAACTCGAGACCGACCGGAGGCGAGTGCTCGGCCGTATCAGCCAACTGGAGGACAGCCTCGACAAGATGCGGATCACCCGCGACACACAGCGCAAGGCCAGGCTCCGCTCGGGAATGGCGAGCATCGCGCTGGTCGGATACACCAACGCCGGCAAGTCGAGCCTGCTCAACCGACTCACCGAAGCCGAGGTCCTCGTGGAGGACCGCCTGTTCTCGACTCTCGAAGCCACGACCAGGCGGGTCGACCTCCCGGGTGGCCGCGTGGCCCTGCTCTCCGATACCGTCGGATTCGTCAGAGACCTTCCCCACACCCTCGTCGAGGCATTCCGATCGACTCTGGAGGAAGCCACCGATACCGACCTCCTGCTCCACGTCGTAGACGCATCCGCCGACGACCCCGACGGCCAGATCGCAGCCGTCCGCACGACCCTGCGTGAGATCGGCTCGGCCGATCGCCCCGAACTCCTCGTGATCAACAAAGTGGACGTCGCCACACCCGAGGCCGTCGGACGTCTCCTCGCCATCCACCCCGAAGCCGTGGCCGTGTCGGCCTTCGACGGCACGGGCATGGAAGCGCTGCTCACCGTGGTCGAGGAGAAGGTGACGCCCGAGTTGGTGGAGATCCACAGGCTGTTCCCCTACGACAGGGGCGACCTCATTGCGGCGCTCCACCGAGTGGGCGAGGTGCTCTCCGAGGAGCACGGAGCCGACGGCGTCATCATGAGGGCGATGGTGTCCGCCACCGAAGCCGGCCAGTTCGGTCTGTAGCCGCGGACCAGTCGAGGATCACCGCAGAGCGATCGCCGCGGCCTTCGGATCCCGGCATCCAGTGGCGTCGCAATCGCCCTTGGTCGGAGGTCGGCCTACCGCCTCAATCCGCCCGACCCATCAGGGCGGCGTACACATCGATCCCGTACCAGAGGTTGCCGACTCGTAGGTTCTCGTTGGCGGCGTGCTGGTTGTTGTCGTAGTTGGCGATCGGCAGGATCGCCAGCGGCGCACCGAGGATCTCGAAGTGATCGAGCGGTACGGACCCGCCGTACGAAGGCAGCAGGACCGCTTCCTGTCCCCCGGCGCATTCCACGGCCTCCCGGACTCTCGCAACGGCCGGATGGCCGGGCGACGTCCGCACGCCCCGGTACCCGGGCACGGAGACGATCCTGGCGATCTTGCGATGCTGCGCACGGGTCGCGTCGTCGGGTTCTCCCTCGACGAGGTGGAACCCTTGGTCCACGGCATGGGCCCGGATCGCCCCGACCGCCGCATCGGCATCCTGGCCCGCCACGAGCCGCAGGTCGATCGACGCAGTCGCCGACGCAGGGACCACGTTGCGAGATGCATCGCCCACGTCGCCCGATCGGAGGCCGCGCACATTCAGCAGCGGATCGAGGACTCTGCGGGCGTATCCCCCACCTTCGGGTGGAGGGAAGCCCATCGCCGGCGGCTCAGGCACATCGGCCGCAGCAGCGATGGCGGCTTCGTCCGGGCGGGCGGCCTCCCCCGAGAACCCGGGGATCGTCGCCCTTCCGTCATCGTCGCGCATCGTCGCGATGAGCCGCGCCAGCGACACGGCCGGATTGGGCGCCCAATCGCCGTAGTGCCCGCTGTGCAGATCCCCCGGAGGTCCGAACACCTCGATTTCGACCTCGCAGATCCCGCGCACACCGAATGCAATCTGCGGTCGACCGCTCTGGTGCACCGGCCCGTCGCACACGAGCCAGGCGTCCGCTCGAAGGCGGTCGCTCAGGAGACGGAAGTAGTCGGGCAGATGCACCGACCCGATCTCCTCTTCGCCCTCGGCGAGCACCACGATCGTCGCCTCGGGAGTCGCACCATCGAGCGCATCGAGCGCGGTCAGCAGGGCGATGAGCGGAGCCCGATCGTCGGCAGTCGCACGCCCGTGGATCCGCCATTCGGGGTCGATGTCATCGCCGTCGGCAGGGAACGGGATGACGGGTCCATCCTTGCCGGCGCGCAATGTGGGCTCGAATGGTGGAGTGTCCCAGGCATCGGGGTCGACCGGCTGGCCGTCGTAGTGGATGTACACGCCGAGCCGGGGCCCGCCGGGGCGCCCGGGGATGGTCGCCACCACCACAGGCGGGGCGCCCGGGATCGCGGTGGTCGCCGCAGCGAATCCGCGCGAGTCCAACTGGTCGCGGAACCAGGCAGCGGTGCGCTGCAATCCGGCGGGGTCGGCTGCCACATTCGGGATGGATGTCAGTTCGGCGAAGGCGCGCAGGATCGCCGGTCCGTGGGCCTGTCGGTATGCACGAGCGGTGGCTACAGAACGTTCCATGAGCCCAGG
>JABMPV010000419.1 GCA_013202595.1 bacterium | reverse complement strand
CGACCCCTATGTGTCCGTGAAGTGGAACTCCACGGCGTCCTTCGGTTCGATGCTCGCCGGCGACACGGTGGCCAACTGGGACGACTGGGATCTGATGATCTCTGACGACGCACCGGCAGGGCACACGGCGGTGCTGTCCATGGTCGTGGATTCCGACAACGGCGGGGCATGGCACCTCAAGGTCCGAGTGACCATCGGCGGCATCCAGCCGATCCCCGCAGAAGGCACCACTTTGTCCGGCCTCCCGGACGTCAACGGCAACGGGTCACCCGACCTCGCGCTGTCCACGGTCACGACCGGCTCCGCCCCCCGACTCACCATTGTGGACGGCGCCACCGGCGAGACCATCTCCGAGGGCCGCCTGGCACCCGAGGGCTACTCGCCCGTGGTCAGTGCGGTCGTCGGCGACGTCGGAGGATCGCCGGCACCCGAGGTTGCGATCCTGCTCACCTCGGACCGCTCGGCAACACTCGTTCGCATCATCGATCCGCTCACCGGCGAACGCCTCGGAACCAAGCGTCTCGGCGGAGCCAGGTACGAGTGGTTCGACATCGCGGTCGGCGACTTCGGGGATGCTGCCAGCCCGGATATCGCCGTCGCCGGCCGGACATTCGACGGCTACGTTCGATCGTTGTCCTTCGATGCCGGCACGATGAAGCGGATCCAGGCTTCCAGATTCGGAAGGATGACAACTGTCGCCGACTTCGTTGCCATCCCCCACTACGGCGGCCCCGAAGCCGATGAACTGGCCGTCTACGGGACGAGGTCGAACGGCCGGACGGCAGCCGTGGTGAAGGACGGGGGGTCGGGCAAGCGGGTCGAACTGGTCCTGGTCCCCGAAGTGGCCAAGCCCCAGGCCCTGATCACCTTCGGCGCCGGCCGATCCGAAATGGTGGCCGTCGGCCTCGAGAACGGAGCCGATCTGGTGGCGATCGACGCACAGAGCCGCGAGCGACTCGGGTCGGTCGGGATCGGCCTCACCGAGATCATCGACATCGTCGTGATCGATGACACCGGGCGCTCCGACAGCCATGATCTCGCCCTCCTGGGAGTCGACTCCGAAGGATCGCTCATAACTGTGATCGTCGACCCGATCGCCGGAGTGGTGATCGACTCCAGCACCTACCCCCGCTTCGGGCGTCCCGCTGCAATCGCCGCGACATCCGGCTCCGATGAGACCCCGGCATTCGCGCTGATCGGCCCGAGCGACCGATCGCTCAAGCTGACGATCCGCATCGCCGCCACCGGTACCCCCATGGCAACGTTCAATCTGGCTCTGTAGCCACACACCTCCGCATGCGAGTCGAGGGCCCGGCGGGCCCTCGACTCGCGTCGGGGGAGGCAGCGCCTGCCTCCGTCGTCATGCCACCGCTACCATCCGGTGCCGGGTGCCCACCCCTTCCTCATGACCACTCCACGACGACTTCGCGACTTCGCTCGATCCCAGACCGGTACCGGCACCTCCTACATGCTGGTCGGGACGGCGATCGCCGCCGTCGCCGCCTACCTGTTCCAACTCATTGCCGGCCGGGCGCTCGGACCGACCGAGTTCGCACCGATCACCGTGCTGTGGACCATCCAGTTCCTCGTCTTCACCACGGTGTTCGTCCCGATGGAGCAACTCACGATCCGGCGGCTGAGCGCCACACACAGTGCCGCCGCACCGTGGCCGCTGTTCCTCTCGATCATCGCTTCCGCCATCGCAGGCTCACTCCTGTTCACATCACTCACCCTCGACCGCCTGTTCGAGGGAGAGGCCGCCTACCTGCCGATCGTCGTCGTGCTGATCGCCGGTTACGGAGGATTCGCCCTCGGCCGCGGATACCTGGCAGGCCATGAGAGGTACCGCGAGTACGGCCTGTCCACCTTCGCCGAGTCGGTCCTCCGCCTGGCTCTCGCCATCGCTTTGTTGGCCATGGGCATCAAGGCGCTCGGACTCGCGTGGTCGCTCGTCGCCGGTTCCTTCGTGGTGTGGCTGTGGCGCCCACTCCGGGACGAGAGCCTCCGGCGCAACGGGGCCGAGCGGGAACGAACCGGCGGGGCGCTGGCCACGTTCATCGTGGCGAACGGGTCGAGCCAGACGGTCCTCGCCGCCGGGCCGCTGGTCGTTGGCGCATTGGGCGCGCCCGCCGCCGACGTCAGCGTCTTCTTCGAGACGTTCCTGCTGTTTCGCGCTCCGCTGACCGTTGCCTACAACCTGGTCTCACGCGTGCTGCCGCCGTTCACCCGCCTCGTGGACGACGGTGAGCGGATCGTCCTGCGCAGGTGGGCACTGCGCCTCGGTGCCCTCGCGAGCGTCGGGGCGATCGCCGGGTACGCGGTCGGCTATGCGATCGGCCCGTCACTGGTGGCGGCTCTGCTCGGCGACGAGTTCCGTCCCACCGCCACCCTGGCTGCCCTCGCTGCGGCGGGGACCGCGGTCGCCACTGTCGCCCTGTTTGCCCCGCAGATGCTGAT
>JABMPV010000418.1 GCA_013202595.1 bacterium | reverse complement strand
GCTGCCACATGAGACCGGTGGCCAGGTCGGCAACCGTTCCGTCGCCCATGTCGACGAACACGTTGTCACCGTAGGCAGTGTTGCCGCGCACGTAGATGACGAAGAACTCCTTGTCGGCGCCGGTGCCGGGGTTGGTCAGTCCGTACCCCTTGATCCTTCCGTCGGCGAAGTTGACGCCAAACATGGTCTCATCGCCGTTCATGGTGGTGCCGACGTAAATGGTGCTGGTGGCCCACTGAGAGTCGATCTGGCGCTCACCGGAATCAGTGTCGCCGTACTCGAAGGCGAAGGCGTCCGTGTCGATGAATGGCCGGGCTGCGCAGTCGGCCGTCTGGCAGCCGCTGGGGTCCGTTCCGGAGAAGTCGATCAGGGAATACAACTCCTTGATGGTCGGGAGCCGCCAGTCGTCGTATCCCGCCAGGTCGAATGACGATGCGCCCGAGACGGCCGCGTCATAGGTCATCTTGTCGCCGGGATCCTGCTGCCACATGAGGCCGGTGATGACATCAGTGACCGTGCCGTCACCGTTGTCAGTATGGGTCGGCAGGCTGCCCTGGTAGTTGCCGTCCTGGCCGAAGAAGTCATCCCCATCTTCGGGACAGACGATGGCGGCGGTGCCGTCGGTGTAGCAGGCATCCTGGCCGGTATCCACGATCGGATATGCGCCCGAGACCGCCGCCACCACCGTCTCGATGGCCTCCGGCGGGGTCGTGCTTGCAGGCTCGTCCCCGGCTGACGTCGTCGTTGCCGGGGTTCCGGTCGAGGCGGTCGCGGCGGTCGCTCCGGTCGAATCAGTGCCGCCGGCACAGGCGGCCGTCATCAGGGTCATGGCCACCAGAAAGGTCGTGATCCTCAGGTTCTTCATCGGCTATCTCCTTTGGGTGATCCTACGATCGCCCGCCGATGTCAGAGAACCGTGAGGAGGGTCTCAAGATTCGGAGGGGCCCGCTGTTGCGATAGCGTGGCTTCAGGAACCGAACGAGGAGTAACGGCCATGACGGACGCCTTCATGGATGCCGCGATCGCAGAAGCCGAGGCCGGCCTGGCCGAGGGCGGGATCCCGATCGGGTCGGTCCTGGTGATCGACGGGCGGATCGTCGGTCGGGGGCACAATCGCCGGGTCCAGGAGGGTTCGGTGATCAAGCACGCCGAGATGGACTGTCTGGAGAACGCCGGCAGGATGCCGGGAGCCGACTACCGCCGCTCCGTCCTCTACTCCACGCTCTCGCCGTGCGACATGTGCAGTGGCGCCGCGCTCCTGTATGGAATCCCCCGTGTGGTGATCGGTGAGAACCGCTCGTTCCGGGGTCCGGAGGAGCACCTGCGCCTGCGTGGCGTCACACTGGATGTCGTCGATGACCAGCGGTGTGTCGCGTTGATGGAGCAGTTCGTGGAGGCCCGTCCCGATCTGTGGACTGAGGACATCGGCGTCTGACATCGGGGTCGCATCATGTCTGTAGGGTCGTTGGCGGATCACTCATCTGGAGGCGGCTATGTGGTTTGAGCGGATGACTCTCGAGATCTGGTTCGACACGCACCAGTACCAGGTCGATCACGACATCGGAGAGAGTGCCGTCAAGTTCGCCCACTTCGGTGACCTGGGGATCGACCTCGATCGTCTTGCGCTCCGGTACGGCCACCATGGCGGACGCCCCGATCTCCGTGAGTTGATCGCCGAGCGAGACGAAGGCGTGAGCGCCGGCGACGTGGTTGTCACCACCGGTGCCAGCGAGGCCAACTTCGTGATCGTCAGTGCTCTGGTGAAGCCGGGCGACCATGTGCTGATCGAGCATCCCACCTATCCGTCGCTCTACGAGGTGCCCAGATCGCTCGGGTGCGACGTCACCCTCTTCACGCTCGCCTACAGCGACGGGTTCCGGCCCGATCTCGACAGGCTGGAGTCGCTGATCCGCCCCGACACGCGGCTGATCTCGTTCACCCATCCCAACAATCCGACCGGGTCCATGATCACCACAGCCGATCTGGAGCGACTGATCGAGATCGCCGAACGTCACGACTGTTATCTGATGTTCGATGAGACCTACCGGGAGATGAGCTATCCCGATCCGCTCCCGACCGCCGCGGCGATGAGCGACAAGGCGATCACCATCTCGACCATGTCCAAGACGTTCGGCCTGCCCGGCATCCGTGTCGGGTGGCTGGCATCGGGCGACAGGTCGATCATGGATGCCGCGATCGCCATTCGCGAGCAGATCACCATCGCCAACAACGCGGTGGGGGAGGAGATCGCCACGCAGGTGCTGGGGCGCCGTGACGAGTTCCTGGTCAAGACCCGCGACCTGGTGCAAGGCAACATGGCTGTCGCCGCGGCGTGGGTCGAATCCCAGGATTATCTGGAGTGGGTGGCCCCGGACGCCGGTGTGGTGGCATTTCCGCGTTTCGTCGACGGCTTCCCCGTCGATCCCGAGAAGGTCTACCGCACACTCGTCGAGGACTACCGCACCTTCGTCGTGCCGGGCCGCTGCTTCGAGATGGACAACAGGCACTTCCGCCTCGGCTTCGGTTCGACGAGGGACGATCTCGAGACCGGCATGGCGAGGTTCGGCGAAGCCGTGGCGTCACTGATCGGGTAGCAGCCGTCTCCTGCCACATGCGGCTACCAGGTGAGGTCGGTACAGCCTGTGTGCGAGTCGGGTTCCACCTGGAGTGTCGCGTGGGCGATGCCGTGTTCCTGAAGGATGGTGCGGGCGCGGTCGAGAATCGGATGGGCGTCGACGCCCTCTGATGTCATGAGGTGGACCGTGCCGACGTCCATGTCGGAGGTGAGCGTCCACACATGGAGATCGTGGACGTCCACCACCCCTGAGATTGCATTGAGTTGGGCGGTCAGGCCGGTCCACTCCAGATGTTCCGGCGCCGCCTGTATCAGGACGCGGAGCGCCTTCCGGGCGAGGCGCCATGCCCTCGGGAGGATGAAGAGGCCGATGCCGGCGCCGACGATCGAGTCGACGATGGTCCATCCGGTGGCCCAGATGACCGCTGCAGCCACGATGGCGCCGATGGATCCGATGAGATCGGCCATGACCTCCGCGTATGCGCCTTCCACATTGAGTGACTCTCTTGCACCTCTATGGAGGAGGCGCCACGCGACGATGTTGACGACCAACCCGACGATCGCAACGACGAGCATGGGGCCCACGAGGATCTCAGGCGATCGGCCGATGCGCCGGATCGACTCCACGAGGACGTACCCCGCCACCGCGAAGAGGAGGATGGCGTTGGCGAGGGCCGCCAGGATCTCGGCGCGGTAGAGACCGTAGGTGCGGTGGTCGGCGAGTCGGGACCTGTCTGCGGCGACGATCGCTGCGAGGGCCATGCCGAGCCCGAGAGCGTCGGTTGCCATGTGGCCGGCGTCGGAGATGAGTGCCAGCGATCCGGTCCACCAGCCGGCCAGGGCTTCGGCGACCATGAACACCGTCACGAGCCCAAAGGCGAGCGCCAGCGGTCTCTTATGCCTCCGACTCGCCCGGCCTTCGGCGGCGTGGTCTCCGCTCACCGGTGGTCTCCGTGGTCATGGAGGTAGTGCTCCACGGCGACATCGAGGAGGAGGCGAACGTGGATGTCGGCGATTCGGTAGTGGACCTCTCGGCCTGTCCTGTTGGCGTTCACCAGTCCGGCCATGCGGAGTTGCCGCAACTGGTGGCTGGTCGCCGACTCGGATGCCCCGACGATCCTCGCGATGTCACCGACCCGCAATTCGCCAGACTCGAGGAGTGCGTAGACGATCTGAACCCGCCCCGGATCAGCGAGGAGCTTGAAGCGAGCGGCGAGGCTCTCGGCATCGCTGCGGGTGAGTCTCCGGGCCGGGTCGTCCATGGGCACAAGATACATGAACATCTGCTCATATGTGCAGATGTTTTCGATTGCGATGATCGAGATCGATCGTCTCGACCGACCCGTCTATGGGGTGATCCACGTCCCGTCGCGCCCCTCGAGCGCATCCGGGAGTGCGTCTACGCTGCTGATGAGTGCAGGTCTCCCGAGCGCCCTGGCGTACTGAGCGCACGATTCGATCTTCGGGCCCATCGACCCCGGCGGGAACTCACCGGCCGCCAGCAGGACGTCCGCCTCATCGGCGGTCATGCTGTAGATCGGCTCCTCTTCGGGTGTGCCGAATGACCTGGAGGCGTGCCCGACTTCCGTCAGGATGATGAATCCGCCGGCATCCAGAGCCTCTGCCAGCAGTGCAGCCGTCCTGTCCTTGTCGATGACCGCCTCGACGCCGTGGAGCGTGCCGTCTTCGTCACGGCGGACGGGGATCCCGCCCCCGCCGCCGGCGACCATGAGGTGGCCGTGACCGGCAGAGTCGGCGATGGTGTGCAGTTCGATGACGTCCTTCGGTAGGGGAGATGGCACCACGCGGCGGATGCCCCTGCCCGGGATCTCTACCGTGTCCCAGCCTTGGGATTCGGCCAAGGCGGTGCCTTTGTCGTCGGAGTAGAACGGGCCGACCGGTTTGGTCGGATTCAGCATGGCCGGATCGTTCGGGTCGACGACCACCTGGGTCACCACTGTCGCGACCTCCACTTCCCGACCGGCTGCGAGGAGCGAGTTCCGCAGGGCCCTGGCCAGCAGGTAGCCGATCGAACCCTGGGTCTGTGCCACCAGCACGTCGAGTGGTTCCGCCGCGATCTCGTCGCGCGTCGCCTCGACTCGCAGCAGGAGTGAACCCACCTGGGGCCCGTTCC
This sequence comes from bacterium, assembly GCA_013202595.1. Taxonomy (GTDB): domain Bacteria; phylum Actinomycetota; class Acidimicrobiia; order Spongiisociales; family UBA11373; genus JABMPV01. The sequence continues at coordinate 2,843 of JABMPV010000418.1, read as the reverse complement.
CGTGCACCAGGACCAGGCCCGCGTGTTCGGGGAGAAGAAGCAGGAGGGCCTCGGCGAACTCGACTGCTCGCTGCTCTGCCGCTGCAGGGTCATCAGGATCCGGTAGCAGGGCGTTTCCGCCGAATGCCAGGACCAGCGGCTGATCACCCGTCTTCTCCCACGGAAGTTCGATCATTTGGTTCCTTTCATCTCCCATGCAGCGATTCCGTCGCCGATCACCGATATTGCTCGATCAATCTCTTCTGTCGTTGCAACGAACGCCGGAAGGAATCGAATCACGTTGGCATCCGCCCCGCAAGCGATGAGCAGCAGGTCGTGATCGAATGCCCACTTCTTGATGAATGCCCAGGCCTCGGGTGCGGGATCTGTGGTCCCCGGGTACACCAATTCGATGCCGATCATCAGACCGAGGCCCCTGATGTCACCGATCGTCGGATGCTCGGACTGGAGAGCGGTGAATCCTGCGACGGTATGGTCGGCGAGGGCTGGAACTCCGGGCAGCAGTCCTCTGATGACATCGACTGTGGCCGCTGAAGCGGCGCACGCCACCGCATTGCCGCCAAACGTCGTGCCGTGTGATCCGGGGGGCCATGCTTCGAACAGTTCGCTGCGCCCGCCGAGTGCCGAGAGCGGCAATCCATTGGCGATCGCCTTGCCCATGACCTGGAGATCGGGTTCGATCGGATAGTGGTCGGATGCGAACCATTCTCCTGTGCGACCGAATCCGCTCTGCACCTCGTCGAGGACCAGCAGGATCCCGTGCTCGTCGGCGATCGCTCTGAGACCCTCGAGGAATCCGGGAGCGGCCGGGTAATAACCGCCCTCTCCCTGCTGTGGTTCGACCAGGAACGCAGCCACCTCTTCGGGCAGCACCTGGTGCTCGAAGACGGAGCGCAGTTCGGCGAGCGCATACGCGGTGGCTTCCTCGCCCGTCATGCCCCACCGGTATGGATGAGGGAAGGGTGCAACGAATATCGACGGGAGGATCGGGTGGTATCCGGCCCGGTACGTGGCCTTGGATGTCGTCAGCGACACCGCTCCCATCGTTCGGCCGTGGAATCCGCCCCGGAACACGATGATCCCCTGGCGGCCGGTCACGTTCCGGGACAGCTTCACGCTTGCCTCGACCGCTTCGGCTCCCGAGTTCATGAACATCAGACGCTCGACGCTCGACGGGGAGATCTCGATGATCTTCTCTGCGGCGGTCACGAGTGAGTCGTATCTGAACGACCCTGCGGCGTGCCAGACCTTGTCCAACTGCGCCTTGGCCGCAGCCACGATCTCGGGATGGTTGTGGCCCGCGTTGAGGACGGAGATGCCCGTGGCGAAGTCGAGGAACTCTCGCCCTTCGACAGTGGTCACCCTGGTGCCCGACGCTGACACGACTTCGATGTCGTTGGCCCATGCCGCGGTCGGTGCGTAGACCTTGCGGTGGCGGTCGACGAGGTTCATCCGTGTACTCCCCGGGGCGGTCCACCGATGGTGGGTACGCCCGATCGTTCAATGGTCACAACGGTCGATTCTGCCATGCGTGGGGGCGATCGACGCTACTGGCTGACCACGATCCATGTCTGCCTGGCGTATCCGTGGAGCGTGCCGTCCTCGGCCCAGAGGGCTGTGCCGGAGTACAACTTGCGTCCATCGCGGCCGGTTGGCCATCCCGCTGCGATGTAGGAGCCTTCCACGGGCACCGGGATCACGATCCGGGCGGCCATGCGGCCGAGTACGACAGGCGGGTGGTCCTCCTCGGCTCTGTGCTCAGCCCATGCACCGGGACAGTCGAGTACCGCCCACACGATCTCGGGGTCCACGAATCCGCTCGTTGACGGAAGACCCGGATCGGGCACCCAGGGGCAGGCGACGAGGCCGTCATCTCGATCGGCGACCGGACCCGTGAACAGGCGGAGGCCGTCACCGGGATTCCTGTCGATCCCGCATACGAAGCAGTTGGGGAACTCATGAGTGGTGAAGCCTGGATACCCGGTGACCGCAGTTGCTGCCTGCTCGAGGGTCGGGGGCTCTGGGACATGGAGACTCCACTCCACCACCGTCGCCTCGGCAACGAGGAAGTCTCCACGTCCAACTGTCACACCATCGGAGAGATACGTGACGTCGAGTCTGGTTTCGAGTGGCGGTGGATAGCGAAGCGTCACCTCGGCATCGCCTTCGATCAATCCGGCGACCACCCCGCAGGTGTACCCCCCATTGGCCGATTCATCGGGCCCACAGAACTGCGATTCGATGGTGAAGGAAGTCACGGGCCCATTCTGGTCCGCACGGCGAGAACCCACGGTGCGGAGCCTTGTTCCGGCGCCGGGCAGTGTCACCGACCGGGCAACCGGACCGGTCGTTGCTGGCCTTCCCCGGGTCGCCTGCGGCAAGCGGCTCGCCTGCGGCAAGCTTGCCTCCCATGTCTCATGGGAGGGGAACGAAGAGTCTTCTGGTTTCCCCCGCTCAGCGGGGGAAACGCGGCCCGGCCCGGCCCGTGTTCTGACTACCGCACGACATCGCCGCGCCACGAGTAGGGAGGGGTGCAGAAGACCGGAACGCTCCTCCCCGATACCCGATACCCGATACCCGAGGTCCGGATGCCGGACGTCGGATACCGAATGACCGACGACCGACAACCGACGACCTTCCCTACAACACCTGACTCAAGAACGCTTGCGTCCTCTCGTGCTGCGGATTGGCGAAGATCTCCTTCGGGTCGCCTTCCTCGACGATGAGGCCTTCGTCGAGGAAGAGGAGACGGGTCCCGACATCGCGGGCGAATCCCATCTCGTGGGTGACCACCACCATCGTCATGCCCTCGTCGGCGAGTTCGTGCATCACGAGGAGGACCT
>JABMPV010000417.1 GCA_013202595.1 bacterium | reverse complement strand
ATCCCAAGGACTTTGCCCTCGGCCTCGGCAATGAGGTGCTCGTTCTGGAACATCAGCCTGAGGCGGCTGCCTGCGGCAGACTCGACGATGGCCTCACCACGGGCGAACCCTTCAGTGGTCCTGCGCAACACGTCGAGGATCTTGCCCTCGAAGACGATTCGGGCCACTTTGTAGGGGGTGGCCGCCAGCATCGCGATGATCGCCTCGAACGGATCGCGGTTCCCTGCCCTGGCCAATCGAATGGTGCGACCGATAGCGATCCCGAGGCTCAGGGTCCCCGGAATCGAGACCCGGCGGGCTGTGGCGCCGTCCATGGAGTACTCGGCGATATAGGCGGCACCCCCCATGCGGATCGTCACGCCCCTGGCGATCCACTCCATGGTCCGATTGTCGTTGGTCATCACGATCGCCGAGTCGCCGTGTTCATTGGTGATGGCCATGGGCGTCCCAGAGACCCCGTACACGTGGAACGTCTCCATGTGCAGTTCGGGGAAGGCTCGGCCCATTCCGTCGGCATCGACCACAGGTATCCCGAGGTTGGCCCCCACCACCAGCGGAATCGTCGAGTTGATGCCACCGCACTCAATGGGCATGGTGGCGTACGCCTTTCGACCGAGGTACCGCTCGAGATGGAGCAGGGACTCCACGGCCTCTGTGCCTGCCGGAACCTTCTCCACCAGCACCGTTGGGGCGCCCATCATGGCTGTGGGGATGACCAGCGCGTCATCGGGTACCTCGTCCAGATCGATCAGCGTCACGGTCTTCCCCGCATCCATGGCTGCTTCCACCATGAGGCGACCCACCCACGGATCTCCGCCACCCCCGGTACCCAGGAATGCAGCCCCGCGTGCCAGATCGTGGAGGTCCTGACGCGACAGATCGCGAGGCATCAGGATCCCCGCAGTCGATCGGCCACGCGCTGTTCAACGGGAACGAAGTCGAGGTCGTACCCGAAGTAGCGCGGCCCGACCAGATCGAGACCGGAAGGTGTGCGCCATCGCTCATTGCAGGGGACACCAGCCACCACCACCCTGAACCCGTAGCGAAGCTCCTCCGTGGTGATCGGCTCGCCCGAATCCGCGTCGAACACGGTGATCAGATCGGGGACCGTCGCCAGCACGGTGTCGTCGCGTGTCGCGATCAGGTGCTCGTTCTGGAACCGGATCCGCAGTGTCGTCCCTGCGTCGGCGTCGACGCCGGCGAAGCGCGCCTCACCCCTGGCGAACCCTGATTCTGTGCGGCGCTGCACATCGACCACCTTGCCACTGAACAGCCGGAACCCGCCGATTCGTTCCAGGACGGCATCGATCGGATCCAGATGGGCCGTCCTGGCGGCACGGATGATGCCTCCGATCTCGGCAGCCAGGGTCATCGTCCCGGGGATACACGACTCCTTGAGTGTCTTTCCGTCGATCACATACAGTGCGATCATCGCCGTGGTACCCATGTCGACGCAGATCGAGCGGGCCAGCCGTTCGGTCCAGTGATTGTCGACCGTCTTGAGGATCGTGGTGTTGCCCTTTTCGTCGGCGATCGCCATCGGCGTCGCCGAGATTCCCCACATCGTCGGCGTGCACATCTGGAGTTCGGGAAATGCCCGTCCCATCATGTCGGCATCCACGAGCGGAAGACCCAGTCGGGAGGCCACGACGAGCGGAATCGTCGAGTTCAGGCCCCCGGCCTCGATGCTCATCGTGTGAGTGATCTCGCGACCGAGGTAGTCCTGCAGTGCGCTGAATGCTGCAATGACTTCCTCGCCGCCGGGAATCTTCTCGGTCATCACCGTGGGCGCGCCCATCATCGCCGACGGCACGATGAGGGCGTCGTCGGCCAGGTCGTCGACAGACACGAGGTCGGCCGGGCCATACATGGCTGCCGCAGCCTGCGCCATCAGCTTGCCGATGTAGGGGTCACCACCGCCCCCGGTGCCCAGGACGGTCGCCCCCAGCGCCAGGTCCTCGATGAACCTTTCGGAAATCTGCTGCACTTGCCCTACTCCATGTCGAGATCGCCGACGGCCTTGACTCTGACCCTGACGGCATTGGAGGGCAGATAGGCCAGCGGGACCTCCTCGACATCGATGATGCCGATGCTGTCGCGCTTTGCCCCGGCATCGACGGCACGATCGAATGCCTCCTGCTTCGCCTCGTCCAGGACGTCCTCGCGGGACCGCCCTTCCATCGCAAAGATGCGATCGACCTCTGCGCCCACCTGAGCGATCGCCGCTCCGATGGCATTGGCCACGGCGAAGTGGTCGGGCTTGATGATGTCGCCGACCCCGGGGAGTTCGCTGGGCAGGAGGATTGACCCACCTCCGACGGCGATGACCTTGATCCGCTCGGCGCTGATCCTCATGCGATCGACCGTCTCGGCAATGCGGTCGGTAATCAATTCGAGACCCCTATCGATCGTGGCGCGATCGATGTGAGCCACTCCGGCAGCGTCGCCGATATCGGCGAGGCCGCCGGCGACTGCGAGGTCGGTGGCTGTGAGAGTCGAACCTCCGAAGACCAGGGCCTCATCGGTGATCCGGTATCCGACGCTATCCGGCCCGATAGTCAGGCCGTCATCGTCACGCACGATGCTTCCGCCGCCGATACCGATGGAGAGGACATCGGGCATGCGGAAGTTCGTGCGGACCCCACCGATCTCGACGGCCACCGAGGCGTCACGGGGGAATCCGTGCTGGAGCATCCCGATGTCGGAGGTGGTGCCGCCCACATCGACGACTGCACAGTTCTCGACACCGGAGAGGAAAGCCGCACCCCGCATCGAGTTGGTCGGCCCCGAGGCAAAGGTGGACACCGGGTATCGCTCTGTGTACTCCGCGCTCATCAGAGTGCCGTCGTTTTGACTGATGTAGACCGGTGCTGCGATGTCGAGGCTGGCGAGTGCTTCTCGAAAGGCGCTTACGATCCCGGCAGCGAGGCCGCGCAGGCACGCGTTCATGATGGTGGCGTTCTCTCGCTCGAGAAGGCCCATGCGGCCGATCTCGTGGGACAGGCTGATGGCGGCGTGCGGGACCTCCGCGGCGAAGATCTCCGCGGCCCGCTGCTCGAACTCGGCGGTGACAGGCGAGAACACAGAAGATATGGCGATGGTGCGCACACCCTTGCCTGCGATGTCGGCTGCCGCCCGGTGCAGCTCACCCTCATCGAGGGGAGAGATCACCCTGCCGTCGAACTCGTGCCCGCCATGACACATGTACACGTGCTCGCCGAGGGCTCCCTTGAGCGATTCGGGCCAGGCGGTGAGGGGTGGGAGGGCGGCCGTTGCCGGAAGTCCGAGCCGCACGACAGCGGTGGGCATCAGCCTGCGCGCCTCCACGACGGCATTTGTGAAATGGGTCGTGCCGATCATGACGCCGTCGATCTCGCCGACGACCGCGCCGCTGGTCTGCAGAAGGGAAGTGAGAGCGGTGACGATGCCTCCGGTCACGTCCTCGGTGGTGGGCGTCTTGATTTCGGCGACCACGGAGCGGCCGTCCATTAGTGCGGCGTCGGTGTTGGTCCCACCCACGTCGATGCCGATTCGCATCCCGTCGATCCTTTCTGTGGCCCTCGATGAGTATGACCGCGTGCTCCGGTCGGACTCGGGTCCGATCCGGCGGCGTTTCTCTCCTAGAAGAGCGGCAGTACGTCCGACGCAGTCACTTCGACGAGTTGGTCGGCGTTATCTCCGGGAACGCAGAACAGCGCCACCGAGTCGGCCCCGGCGTCGAGGAACGCCTTGATCTTGTCCACGGCTTCCTCCGGCCGGCCACCGATCGCCAGATCCTCAATCCATTGATCGGGCATCTTGGCTGCCAGGTTCTCGATGCCGCCGTCCTCGAGGTAGCCGGTCAGTTCCTCACCGATCCCGTAGACCTCGCTGAGGGCGCTCTTGGGCATTGCTCCGAAATAGAAGGCCATCATGCCGCGCAGCGCTTCCTTGGCCTTGGCGCCGTCACTGTCCACGGCGTACATGGCGAACGCGGTGATCTTGTGGTCAGAAGCTGTGCGGCCGCTCTTGGCTGCACCGATATCGACCTGTTCGCGCGCCCAGCGGATGTAGTCGGTGCCGCACAGCACCGAGAGGATCGAACCGTTGGCGACCTCTCCCGACAACTGGAGCATCTTGGGACCGATGGATCCCATGCGGATGGGCACGTCCCTGGCCCCGGCGACACCGAGAGCGGCGTCGGGCGGATGAGTCAGGGTGACATCGTTGAACTCGAAGACCTTGCCCTTGTGGTTCACCGTCTCGCCGGCGAGCAGTTCGCGGACCTTCGTGACACACTCCCTCATCCCCGACAAGGGTGAACTCGGCATCAGGCCCATCTGATCCATCCACCCGGGTACGCCCACGCCGACGCCGGGGACCAGGCGCCCGGGGAACATGCGCTCGATGGTGGCGATCTCCATTGCCAGCAACGCCGGATGGCGGACCAGTGCCGAGACGATTCCCAGACCGATCGGGATCTCCTTGGTGGCGGCGAGTGCAGCAGTCGCCCCTGAAATCCCT
>JABMPV010000416.1 GCA_013202595.1 bacterium | reverse complement strand
TCGCCCTCGCCGTCGTCGTCGGCCTTCTCATCGGCAGCATCCCGACGGCCCAGATCGTCTCGCGCCGCCGGGGTGTCGACCTGAGTGCTGGGTCGGGTAACCCGGGGACTGCAAATGCTCTACGACTGGGCGGAACCGGGATCGCGGCCACGATCCTGACGCTCGACCTGGCCAAGGGCGTCATCGCAGCCATTCTTGGATGGGCACTCTCCGGACCGGGCGGCGGCGTGGCAGCCGGTCTGGCCGCGATCGCCGGTCAGGTGGCAAACCCTTGGCTCGGATTCCGCGGTGGCAAAGGCCTCGCGGTGACCGCCGGGGCGACTGCAGTCCTCTTCTCAACGGGCCTCGCCATCTGTCTCGTCGTCATCGCAGCCGCCGCCCGAATCCTCGGGTCTGCCCGGGGCGCCCTCATCGCCATCGCCGTCTTCCTGACGGCGTCGGTCGTCTGGGTCGCGGCAGCGTGGCCCACCGTATGGGGTATCCCGGCGGACGGTCGGCTGGTCACGTTGGGCATCGGTGTAGCGGTGACCGTGGCGCCAAAGCTGATCAGGGACATCATCAACGGCCGGTGAGCCGCAACGGTTCGACTCTCGTTTGGGCCGGGCCTGTGGTGCCCTGCGGCGTCAGTCGGTGAAGGTGACGGGATCCAGCCTGGTCCGATTCACAGTGACCTCGATTACGTCGGCTCTGAAGTAGTGCCCGGCGGGATCGAAGTTCTGGCGCTCGCCGCGCACCCTGGTCGGATCTATGTCGGCGATCACGAGTTGCTCGGTGCCCGACACGGGCTCGACGATCCACGAACCGTCCGGAGCGGCAATGGCCGACCCTCCGTCGTACATCGCGTCGTCGTCACCGAAGGCTGCGTCCCTCAGTCGGAATGACTCCGGGACCGACTCCCTGGTGAGCAGCGAACCGGCCGACAGCACGAAGCACCGGCCCTCCATGGCGATGAAGCGGGTGATGTCCTTGGTGAGCCCGACACCGCCCGGCCATGCGGCGACGTGGAGATCGATCCCCTGGGCGTACATCGTGTGCCGCACCGTCGGGATCCAGTTCTCCCAGCAGTTGAGGCCGCCCACCACCATGTCGCCGACCCGGTGGGCGCGCAAGCCGTTCCCATCTCCCGTACCCCACACCATTCGCTCATCGAACGTGGGCATCAGCTTGCGGTGGGCGCTCACGATTCCCTGCGCAGGGTCGATGGCCACCAGCGTGGCGTAGACGGTACCCCTGGACCGAGATCGCTCGGTCACACCTATGTAGGTGAAGACACCCGTGTCGGCGACGGCGCCGACCACTGCGGTGACCTCAGGGCCATCGAGTTCGACGGCCGCGCCGAGGTAGACCGCGTAGGCCTCCTTCTGATCGGGATCGTTCCATTGGGCCCCGTCCGTCTGACCGACCCAGAACGGGTAGCCGCTGAGGAACGTCTCACCGAAGGCGAGCAGATCGACGTTCTCGCCGGCCGCCTTCTCGATCCAGGCGACGGCCTTGTCTGCGGTTGATGCCGGGTCTCCCCAGCATGGTGTGGTCTGTGCTGCTGCGATACGCATCGGGTGAATCTACCCGGGGTGCGCCACCGGCGACCCGGCCCGGTCATCCACCCGGTTGGAGTGCCACCCATTCGCCGACGGCGAATCTCTCCTCGGGGAGACGAACGCCATAGAGGGGCTCTCGCGAGGCGGCGGTGAGGCCCGCCGGCCAGACAGCCACCTCTGCATCCCTGTTCACCCACGACACCGCAACCCACAGCGGTCCTCCGTCGTGCTCCACCCTGAGTTCGATGTTGCCGACCACACCCGAATAGGCCAATGCCGCGGTCCATCGCTCGATATCGAAGAGCGCATCACGAGCGGTGAAGTCGGATGTGCTGCGGCAGCACCAATCGAAGTCATAGATCATGTTCCAGGTTCCGTCCCCTGCCTCCTCATACGCGGCCGACCCGAGGGCGGCCGAAGCGTGCAGCACCCTGATCCCATCGGTGTCGGCCAGAAGCAGGTTCAGGGAGCCGGCATCGTCCCGGGGCACGCCGAGGTAGAGAGAACCGGCGGCGTTCAGCCAGAGCAACTCACCGCCGTCGTCCATGGAGACCGACGCCGCCCCGGCCCACTCGTCATCGCCGATGACTCCATCCAGGGTCGGGGTCGGTCCGGACGGGACCACGAGAGCGTTCGGCTCCGCCCCGGTGTCCGGCGCCGTCGAGGCGGTGGTCGTCGTGACCGGGATCGTCGTGGTGGAGACCAGCGCAGGGGCTGTGGTAGTGGTCGAGGTCGAAGTCGAGTTCGGCGGCGAGGTCGTGGCAGGTGCCACGGACGTCGTGACAGGAGGATCGACTCCGGTGGAGCCGGTCGAACCGCACGCCGCGAGCACGACGGCGAGGATCGTGCTCACGATCTGGCCACCGCTCAACGGCTTCTCCCGCACATGCGAATGATCGCAGGACGGGAGAGAACGCGCGTCTTGTAGATGCTCCGACCGGCGATCCCGGCGTCAGCCGATCATCGAGGAAGCGACTCCGGCGAGCTGCCTGACGGCATCCCGGAGATCGTTGAAATCGAGCGGCTTGCCGGGGAACCCATCGGCTACTCCGGATCAGATTCGAACGCGCCGTCAGACGGTTTCGAGCACCACGACCGGGATGAGGTCCCTGGAGGTCTTCTGCTCATACTCGGCGAACTGTGGCCAGGCCGCCTTCTGAGCTCCCCAGATGGCATTGTGCTCGTCGCCTTCGGCAACGCGTGCCTTGACAGTGACGACACCGGCACCGATTTCCACGGTCGTGTCGGGATTGGCCTTGAGGTTGTACAGCCAGTCGGGATTGTCATCGGCTCCAGCCTTGGAGGCGAAGATGGCGAATCCATCGTCGAGGGACTGGTACATGAGCGGTGTCACCCTCCCGGTGCCGGTGCGCGCACCGACGTGGTGGAGGAGCAGCAGAGGAGCACCCTCGAACATCCCGCCGACTCTGCCCTCGTTGGCCCGAAACTCCTCGATGATCCCGGCGTTCCAATCGCTCACGCGATCCTCCTCGATGTGGTCGTTCGATCAACAACCCCGGAACACCCCGAAGCCTTCCCGACGGGGCCGTCAGATCACAGACCCACCTGCGGTCTCGATGACGATCGTCACCGGTCCATCATTGACGAGGTCGACCAGCATGTGCGCCCCGAATCGACCGCCGGCGACCTCGATCCCCTCCGCCTCGAGACGGGCGCCGACGACGGCAACCAGAGGCTCGGCGTGATCGGGTGCCGCCGCACCGGTGAAGGATGGCCTCCTCCCCTTCCGGACGTCGGCGAGCAGGGTGAACTGGCTCACAATCAGCACGGAACCGCCCACCTCGGACACCGGGAGGTTCATCTTGCCCTCGTCGTCGGGGAAGATCCGCAGGCCCGCCAACTTCGAGGCGATCGCCACCGCATCGGCCTCCGTGTCATCGTGGCCGACACCCACCAGGACGGCGAGACCGCAGCCGATCTCACCAACCGTCTCCCCTTCCACGGTGACGGTGGCCCGGGAGACTCGCTGGACCACCGCCCTCATGACGGCCTCCCGTGATCTCTCAGGATCGCGACAGCCACCAACTCGGGCGCCACTCGATAGGCGCCCCGGCCCAACCGCTCACCGATCTCGGCGATCCTTCTCTTTCGCTCCTCACGCGCTGCCTCATCGACGGGCAGCGGGAGCGGGCCGGGGACCCTGGCACCTTCGAGTGAACCCGTCAGTCTCCCCATGGAGAGTCCTCTCGACGACCGACGATCTCTGCGACGGCAGGCAGCGGTGGGGCCAGCAATCTGAATCCCACAGGGGCCACGATCGCCGAGACCGCGACCAGCATGATCGCCCCCGCTCGCAGGCCTGGAGTCAGTAGACCGAGATCGAGACCGAGATCGGCCAGTGCGATGACCACGGACAACTGCCCGGCGAGCAGGATCCCGGCTGCCAGTGAGTCCCTGAACGAGAAACGCCTCAACATCAGCAGCAGCGACGGGAGCAGTTTCACGGCGAAGGCCACCGCGATGAGGGCGATCGCCTCACCCAGGACGCCGGGGTCCCGCAATTCGTCGAGCGGGAAATCGATGCCGACGTTGATGAAGAAGATGGGGATGAAGAAACCGTACGCGAACCCGTTCAACTGCTCCTCGAGGCCGCCCGGATCGCGGAACACGTAGGTGAACACGGCTCCTGCGAGAAACGCTCCGAGGATCGCCTCTATCTGCAGCAGGGCGGATAGGCCGACGAAGACGAACAACAGGGCGAGCGTTGCTCTGGTCCCCATCTCCTGGGGGTCGTCCGAACGGAACAGTCGCTCGAATCGCTCCGGGTACCACCACGCGGCCCTCCGGATGACCACGAGGATGATGAGCATGGAACCGATCAATGCCGGGACCGTCAACAGCTTCACCCCGGCCCCGACCTCGACCACCACGATCAGCAGGACGATCCCGATGAGGCTGGCGACCTCGGCCAGGACCCCCACCAGCAGCACGATCTGCCCGAGGCGGGTAGATCCTCTCCTCGTCTCCCGGAGGGCCGGCACCACCAGACCCACTGCGGCGGCGGTCAGCAGCAGGGCGACGAAGAGGCGGCTGTTGAGATCGGCAACACCGAGATAGATCGTGCCGATCCATGCCGCCCCGAAGAACCCTCCCACCACGGCGAGACCTGTCGCCATCTGGACGGGCCCCTGGCGCTCGAGTCGCTGGAAGTCGATCTCGAACCCGGCGAGGAACATCAGCATGAACAATCCGAACTCCGCCAGGAAGCCGAGCAGGTCCTCCCCTGGTTGGATGACGCCGAGCACCGGCCCCACCAGCACGCCGAACAGGATCTCGAGCACGATGGCCGGGATGTGCAGGCGTCCCGAGATCAGCGGGATGATGAAAGCCGCGGTCGCGATCAGGATCAATGAGACCGGTGTGGCGATCTCATGGCGGCCGGCCTCTTCCGTTGCAGCGAGGACGAGTGGAAGCGAGGCGAGGCCGCTCACGGCGCCGGCGGCACGACGAGGACGGAGCAGCCGATCCGGGCGATGAGATGCCCATCGATACCCGGCCGCAACAGCGACGGCCGCTTGCCCGGTGAGCCCACGACCAGCAGGTTGGCGCCGTCTGTCACTTCTTCGATGACCCTCACCGGATTGCCCTGGCGAAGACGGCGACGCACCGTGACGTGCTGCACGCTGGCGTCCTCTCGCAGCCTGGCCAGCGCCCGCTTGGCCTCTTCGCTGCGATCCTCGCCGACCAGGAACACGGGCGGGATCACGGCGACACCGGTGACCACGGCCTTGGCCGTCGCAGCGATGTCGATCGCCGCCCGACCCGCCGCGGCGCCGGTCTCGGTGTCACGAGCGGGAGCCACGATCTGGTTGTAGGGGTATGACTGCCGCGAGACGAGGACGGGCTTGCCGTACCCGGCGGTCCTCCGCAGCAAGCGAATCGCTCGCCACAGCGCCAGGATGCCGGGGCCGGGCGCCGGCACGACCACCGCACCGACACTCTCATCGGCGAGCACCCCTGCGAGCGCCTTCGATGGGACCCCGGCGACGGGACGGAACCGCAGATCTACGCCTTCGGCGTGTGCCGTGACTCCATCGAGGAGACCCTCGATCTCCTCGACGCGCGACTCGTCCGTCATGCCCTCCGTCCTGCGATGGACGACGATCAACCCGACGGCAGCCGTGGCTCGTACAAACGAGACGGCCTCGGCGACGGGGCCCTCGAGGTCGCGTGGCCCGTCGAGCGCCACAGCCATGTGCTGGCCGAAGTCGAGGGGGAACCGGGCGACCCCCGCAGTGAACGTTCTCACGATCCTGGAGAAATCCTGGGCGGCGCCCACCACCGTTACGAGATCGCCCAGCATGATCTCCGTATCGCCGTGCGGGACGATGAGGGCACCGTCACGAAGCACGGCAGCCACCAGCCACGACTCGGAATGCATCTCACGAAGTCGGGATCCGCGCACCGGACTGTCTTCGGCGATCTTGAACTCGAGCGCCTCCGCTCTGCCGTCGGCAAACGAGGTCGACGACACTCGCCGCGGTTCTACGGCTATCTCGAGTTGGCGCGCGGCGATACTCGCAGGGGCGAACGAACTGATCCCGAGTGCGCGGTACTCATGGAGGCGCTCGGGATCGCGAGCCACCGCAACGACCCTGAGCAGGCCGGCGGCCACCGCAATGCGGCAGATCTCGAGGTTGACATCATCGCTGCGGGTCGCGGCCACCAGAGCATCGCCATCCCGGTAGCCGGCCCGTTCGAGCACGACGCGACTGGAGCCGTCACCCTCGATCGGAATTATGTCGCGCACCAGTCCGGCACGCTCCAGGCGCTCGGGATCGGTGTCGACCACGGTGACATCCCATCGATCGCCGAGACGGCGCAGGAGGTCCCTGGCCGTCCCACCCGCTCCGATGATGATCACCTTCATACAGGTCTTCCCTCACGTCCGCCCAGGGTCATTATGGCGAAGGTCAAACAGAGAACCTGATGAGCAGGACGTCGCCCTCGACGACCTGGTACTCCTTGCCCTCGAGTCGCATCGCTCCGGCCGCCTTGGCGGGATCCCACCCGCCGGCTGCGATCACGTCCGGCATGTGGGCCACCTCGGCCCTGATGAATCCCCGTTCGAGATCGCTGTGGATCTTCCCTGCAGCCTCTTTGGCCGTCGCTCCCCTACGCACCGTCCATGCATGCGCTTCGGTGGGGCCCAGCGTATAGAAAGAGAGCAGGCCGAGGGCGTCGTAGGTCGCACGCACCATGGTCGCCATCGCGCCTTCACCCAATCCGAGGCCCTCGAACATCTCGGCGCGGTCATCGGGATCGAGGCGGGCACCCTCTTCCTCCAACTCGGCAGAGACGGTCACCACGGTGTCGCCCTGCGGGACGATGGCGCGGACCGCCTCCCCCAAAGCAGCTGCTCCATCCTCGTCCTCGGCCACATTGACCACCCACACGGCCGGTTTCAGAGTGATCGGGGCGAGATCCCGGAAAGCAGCCAATTCCTGGTCACTCCACTCCCTGGTCCTCAGGGCGATTCCCTCCGTCAGCAATTCGACCGCCGTGCCGATGGCGGCGGCTTCGGGCCGCCGCGAAGGATCGGCCCTGGCCTCTTTGGCCACTCGCTCGCGCTTCCTTTCGAAGACGTCCGCGTCTGCGAGCGCCAACTCGAGCAGCAGGGTCTCCGCCTGAGTGATCGGATCGATGCCAGATTCGTCATCGGGGACCAGTTCGGACTCGAACGACCTCAGCACCACGGCCAGGGCTTCCATCTCACGCAGCCTGCCGATGAACTTCCCTGCGAGCCCATGCCCGCCCGGCCCTGCCATGGCGGGGAGATCGAGCAGTTCGAGCGAGGCGTGAACCGTCTTGGCGGATCCCTCGACCGCCGCAGCTTCGTCGAGCAGGATGTCGGGCACACGGGCGACACCCAGTTTCGGCTCAGTCGTGGAGAAGGGGTGGGCAGCGGTCAGGGCTTCAAGACCCGTGAGGGCGTTGAAGAGGGTTGTCTTTCCGACGTTGGGGAGGCCGACGATGGCCACTGTTGCCACGAGACGCGGATGGTAGCCCCCGCCCGCCGCGACCAGAGCGAGCCTCGAGCAATCCAGCGCGGACGAAGGAGTCGGCGATCGCCCCGGCGAGTACTGCGTGCTTGCGCAGGATGAGCGTGGCGTGCCCTGCCCTGATGTGCCGCAACTCCGACCCCGGCCAGTGATCGTGAATGCCGGCGGTGGCGTAGGCCGGTATGTACCCGTCGGAGAGGGCTGCCACCAGAACGGCCGTCCGGGTTGCGGGCAACGGTTCGATGAGACGGGTGTCTGCCCGCAGCAGCACCGCCTCGAGGCGCGCCACAGCGTCCCGCCCTCCGAGGGCCTCCCAATCGACTGCGTGGCGGATTGCGCCATCGACGAATGACGGCGCAGGGGAGAACCCGGCCGCCAGCGGCGCTATCGCAAAGTCGCCATCGAGAGATGCTCCGACGACCGCTGCGAGGCTGCCGCCCATGCTGAAGCCTGAGACGCCTGCGGAAAGCCCGGCCTCCAGAAGTCCCGAGAGGAGACCGCGCCCTTCCTCGATCACCGATCGAGTGAGCCGTGAAAAATCGGCGACGGTCCTCACCGGCTGACCTGCTCCGGGCCGCCGCTCGCCGTAGTAGGCGCCTTCGAGCATCACGGTCCCGATCCCATGCCGGGCCAGTCCCGCGGCCAACTTCCTGCGCGTGATGAATCCGTGATCGTTCCACGCCGGAAGGAGCACACACCAGGCCCTCGCACCGCTCACCGGGGAGGTGCGGACGGCCCAACCCTGCCTTCGCTCGTCGTCCAGATAGTCACATGGACTCGAGAACCGGCCGCCCGCTTCGAGTACGGCGGATTCCTCGGGGATCCGCCAATCGGACCAGTTCACCCTGATCGGCTCTACCGCCCTCGTCAGGCCGGTCGGGTCGAGCAGCGAGAATGCCGACTCGTCGCCCCATCCACCCCCGAATACCTTGTCCGCGATAGGAAGCAGCCGGAACACGGCACCGGCGCCGGCGTCGACGGGACTCGGGATCCTCACGCAACCACACCGCGAGCCCGGAGACCGGCGATGTCATCTGCCGTCAGCCCCAGGCCGGTCAGGATCTCATCCGTGCAGTCTCCGATGCCGGATCGTGACCCGGGAGGGCCCGTGGGTGTGCGCTCGAACCTGGGAGCAGGGCCGGGCTGGCGAACGCCATCGACCGTGACAAACGTGGACCGGGCCTCCAAATGAGGGTGATCGGGCGCCTCCCCCAGCGACAGCACCGGCGCCACGCATGCGTCCGTGCCGGAGAAGACCTCCGTCCATTCCTCCCTGGTCCTCCCTGCGAACGCTCGAGAGAATCGATCACGGAGAACGGGCCATCCCTCCCGATCGTATTGGGCGGGCAGTTCCGGGGAGTCGATGCCGAGACCAGCCACGAACTCCGCGTAGAACCACGGCTCGAGCGCACCTACGGCCATGAACTCCCCGTCGGATGTCCGGTACACGTCGTAGAACGGAGCGCCGCCGTCCAGCAGGTTCTCGCCGCGGCGGTCCGTCCACATCCCGGCTGCCCTCATCCCGTGGAGCAGGGTCGTCAGCAGAGCCGTGCCATCGACCATTGCCGCATCGACCACCTGGCCCAGTCCGGACGATCCCCGCTCGACCAGGGCAGCGAGCACTCCCGTGGCCAGAAGCATCCCGCCTCCGCCGAAGTCGGAGATCAGGTTGATCGGAATCGACGGCTTGTCGGGGGGGCCGATCGGATGGAGCGCTCCGGAGACGGCCAGGTAATCGATGTCGTGTCCGGCCCGATCCGCCAGAGGGCCCTCGCGCCCCCACCCGGTCATCCGTCCGTAGATCAGCCGGGGGTTGCGCTCCAGGCACACTTCCGGACCGATGCCGAGTCGCTCGGCGACGCCGGGGCGGTAGCCCTCGAGGAGCACGTCGGCCATCTCGACGAGTCCCAGGATGAGGCCGGGCCCCTCGGGGAGCTTGAGGTCGACGACGATCGACCGGCGTCCCCTGGCCATGAGATCGGCGCCCAGAAGGACGCCTGCCGGGTCTCCCCCCGGCCGATCCACTCTGATGACGTCGGCGCCGAGATCGCACAGGATCATCGCTCCGAACGGAGTCGGGCCCAATCCGTTGATCTCCACCACGGTGATGCCTTCGAGCGGCCCTGCCATCGCACGTCCTGATCGGGACGCCAACGCTACCCGGAGCCGGAAACCACTCTGGTGTCCCCCGTGATGGCGTCCTTGTCGAGGACCACCAGGTCCTCGATGCGCTCAGTCAACGCGGCCACGTGGCTGACCACGACCACGAGACGGTCCCCCATTGCCGACAGCCGCTCCACACCCTCCATGGCGAGATCGAGGTGCTCGAAGTCGAGGCTCCCGAACCCCTCATCGAGAAAGAAGGCATCGAGCCGGCCACCCTCGCGCGCCACCGTCTCAGCAAGAGCCAGGGCGAGGGCCAGTGAGCCCAGGAAGGTCTCACCGCCCGACAGCGTGTCAGCAGGGCGTACCCGCTCTGCCGCTCCGAGATCGACGACGCCGAACTCTCCATCGTCGGTGAACCGGTACCTCCCGCCACTCAGTTGCTCGAACAGATCGCCTCCGAGTTCGCTGAGTGCCCTGCGGCGCTCGTCGAGCACGTGCCGGGGGAACCGGGAGGGTGCGAGGTCGTCTACCAGCCGCTGGTACCGGTCTCGCTCGGTCACGAGATCGGCCTGGCGCACTTCCAGATCGGTCAGTTGCTGCAGGTCGGCTTCGAGGCCCCTGATGCGGTCCTCCAGGGTGGCTGCAGTCACCGCTGCATCGGTGGCAGCAACCCGGGGATCGTCCTCGGGCGAGAGCCCGGACCCTTCGATCAGCTCAGCCTGCCTGAGCCTGGCTGCGGCGGCGCCCGCTGCGGCGGTGGCCGCCCTGGACCCTGCAGCCTCATTGGCATCGATCCAGGCCCGGCGCAGGGACCGCACCACATCCTCGAGGGCTTTCGGATCACCCGTGACCTCGATGTCGGAGCCCAGCGACACCGCGACTCGAGTGAGGCCGGGAACCAGGGCCGTGATACCGGCACTCGACTCGGACCCGGCTGCGACGGCCCGATCGTGCCCGGCCCGGGCCTCCTGCTCAGCCGCCCTGGCCGAGTCGAGTGCCGCTGCTGCGGCTTCGACTGCGGCTCGATGTGCGGTCAGAGTGGCTGCGGGATCACCGTCGCCGAGTATCCCGGCGAGGGCATCCCTGGTCGCAGCCGTCGCAGCCTCGACGTCCACCCGACGCTGCGCAAGGGACGCCGCTGCCTCCAGTGCACCCTGATTGGCCACGGTCGCAGCCTCGAGACCTGCCCGGCTCGCCGCGACGTCGCCACCGGTTCTCAACAC
>JABMPV010000415.1 GCA_013202595.1 bacterium | reverse complement strand
GCCCCAGACTCACGCCCCACTTCCCCCCAATAAACACAGAAGCCCCTGCGCATACAGGGGTTTCTGTCGTGGAGTCCGGCGAGGCCGGACTCCCAAGGAATGTGATCATTCCCGTGGAGGTGAGGGGATTCGAACCCCTGACTTCTTCCGTGCGAGGGAAGCGCTCTGCCGGGCTGAGCTACACCCCCGGAGCGCGGACAGTGTACCGATTCCCCCGCCTGCCGGAAATGTCCGGCCTCAGCGCCCCGCCTGCTCCAGACGGAGGCGGAGGCGGTCCTGGACGACGGTGGATGTGAGGTCCGACCGGCTGCGTTCGGTCAGCGCCCTGGCGACATCTGTGGTGCGCCGGAGCCCGCTCGTCATCCCGTCGGGATAGTCGAGACCCGCCAGGAAGTCGACGATCGTGTCCATGGTCTCCAACGTCGTCTCGGCGGTCGGGAGATCCCCCGCCCGAAGCAGGTCGAGCAGCCTGCGGCGCATCTCCCCCACCGCTTCGCCGAGGCCGTTGAGGTACGGGGCGACGGCGACCCCCAGATCGGTCGGCGAGGGGATCTCGTCCCCGGCCGCCAGCGCAAATGTGATGCGAGCCTCTGCGTACTCCTTGGATGCGTCGAGCACGAAGCCGGCGTAGAGGACGTCGGGGTGGGATTCGAGAGCCTCGAACGCCTCGGATTGCAGGTCGGCCGCCTCGGCCATCAAAGCGAGAGCCTGGTCCATCTCACCGCGGTGGATCGAGCGGATGGCGTTGGCCGAACGGCGGATGACTTGGCGACTATTGGTGAGACCGATCTCCCGTGCCCGGTACTTGTCGTCGAGTACCTGGCGAGCGGCTTCGCCGATTGGATCGAGGTCGAGTGGCATCAGGTCAACCGTGGGTCCTGCTGTCCGGAGAGGGTCGGGCGATCGCCTGTTTCTGCTTGACCTGCAGCAGGACGGCGATGTAGCCCGCGAGCGCCAGGTCGACGGCGACGTTCACCATGAGCAGTGCAAACGACCCGGTGATGATCGCTGCGACCAGTGTGATCAGTGCCAACCCGCCCAGCACCATGAACGCCGTACGGCGGCGCGACAGGATCTGGTGGCGATGGGCCGCGGCCTCGATCCCGCCAGCCTGGGGGACTCGGTCACGGGTGGTGGTCACTGGTTTCTCCCTGGTGGTCAGCACGGATGGTAGGACGAACCCGACGAAAACAACTGCGATCACTGAGAGAAGGATCCACCTCACGGTCGCCTACTCCTGAGTGAGGACACTACGCGCCTTTCGCCGGCGGCAGCAATTTCACGACGTGCCGTCAGATGGCTGCTCAGCGTGATCGGAATCGGCCCCCGCGAGGAGTTCGACTGCGTGGCGCAACGCTGGGCCGATGACCCCGAGGCCCTCCTCGACCCCCGCGACCGATCCGGGCAGATTGACGATCAGAGCCTGCCCCGTGATGCCGGCGATCCCTCGCGACAGCATCCCGTGGGGAATCCTCCCGAACGTGTCGGCGCGCATCGCCTCGGCGATTCCGGGAGCGGGTCGCTCGATCACCAGGACCGTCCCCTCCGGGGTCAGATCACGCGGGGCGAAGCCGGTGCCCCCTGTCGTCACGACGAGTCCGACCCCGTCGGCGAGGAAGCCTCTGATCCCCGCTTCCACCGACGCGACGCCGTCCGGGACGACCCGTACCTCAGCCTCGAATCCGAGGCCGGCAAGGGCCACCACAGCAGCGGGGCCGGACCGATCCTCGGCCTCACCCCGACTGCATCGATCACTCACCGTGAGCACGCCTGCCTTCACCGTGACCAGTTCCCCGACTTGCCACCGGTCTTGGACAAGAGGCGCACCGACGACACCTCGGCGGCACGGTCCCTGCTCTTGATCATGTCGTAGAGGGCGATCGCACCCAGCGACGCTCCGGTGATCGCCTCCATCTCGACGCCGGTCCTGCCGGTGGTCCGCACCAGCACCTCGACCCTGGCGCCGGTCTCAGTGGGGGTCACGGACACCTCGACGCCGGTCACTTCTAGTGGGTGGCACAGCGGGATCAGGTCGGCGGTCTTCTTGGCGCCCATGATCGCCGCCACCCTGGCAACCGCCAGTGCGTCACCCTTCGGCAGGTCGCCGGTGAACAGCGCCTGGCGAGTGGCCCGCTCCATGACGACTGAGGCCTCTGCGACGGCCACGCGCTCGGTGATGTTCTTTGTGCTGACGTTCACCATCCGCACGTGTCCTTCATCGTCCAAGTGACTGAACCCCGTCATCTCAGCACCTCCTCCATCGTCCGCTGCTCGGGCCACCGGAACATCTCCAATTCCACACCATCGCCGGACGAAACGTCACCGATACCGACCGGCACGACGGCGAAAGCATCCGCCCTTGCCAGCGCCGACAGGACGTTGGACGACTGACTGCCGCTCGGCGACGCCAACCACCGGCCCTCGGAGATCGAAACGGCAACACGCACGAACACGGTCCTGTAGGGACTGGTCTCGATCGGTTCGGCCAGGACCCCTGGTATCCGGCTGCGAAAGACCCGGCGGGCCCCCATCATCGTCAGCAACGCAGGTCTGGCGAATTGCTCGAACGCAACCGTCACCGACACCGGGTTGCCGGGAAGCCCGAACAAGGGCTTGCCCCAGATGGATCCGAATGCGAAGGGTTTGGCCGGCTGCATGGCCACCCGCCAGAAGTCGACGTTCCCCAATTCGGTCAGCACCTGCTTGACCAGGTCGTACTCCCCCATGGACACCCCGCCCGAAGTGAGCACGACGTCGGCGCGCTCTGCGCCCTCGTGCAGGGCGGCCCGCAGCGTTGTCTCGTCATCGGGCACGATCCCCAGATCCAGCACATCGACGCCTAGTTCGGAGAGCATCGCCATGAGCATCGGGCGGTTGGCATCCCTGATCGCCCCCGGGGCGAGCACATCGGTGTCGGGCGGCATCACCTCGTCGCCCGTGGACAGCACGGCCACGACGGGTCGGCGGCGTACGGGCACCGACGAAACCCCGATAGTGGCCAGGACGCCCAGGTGATGGGGACCGAGTCGTTCTCCGGCCAAGAACACGATCTCGCCTGTCGGGAGATCGCCCCCGGCAGCACGGACCGAGCGCCCCGTCTCGACGGATTCGCCGATCACCACCGCGCCGGTACCCGGAGTCGTGACTTCCACTTCGGCCACGGTGTCGGCACCGGCAGGCATCGGTGCTCCGGTCATGATCTTGATGGCGGTGCCGGGAGTCACGACCGCAGTGGGCACCGAACCGGCGGGAACGTCCTCCAGCACCCTCAGCGTGACGGGGGCAGACGACGTGTCGGCAGAGATGATCGCGTACCCGTCCATGGCCGAGTTGGCGAAGGGCGGGACGTCGTGGGGCGCCACCACGTCTCGTGACAACACGAGTCCGAGAGCATCGAGCAGGCCGACCTCTGCCTCCGGCAGCGGCCTCATCGCCGCCAGCACATCACGCTGCGCGTCGGCGAGCGGCCTCACGCGTCGCCCACCAGGTCCTGGAGGAAGGCTCGCCATGACTTGCTGTGCTCCGGATGCCACAACCCGAGGCGCGCAGTTGCTTCGAGATAGGTGGCGTGAGTGCCCACATCCAGGAGGTCGGCATCGGCGACGTAACCCAGACAACGGCCGTCCTCGGCGAGACCGGCGATCGCGTCGGTCAACTGGATCTCACCCCCGTAGCCCGGATCGAGACCTTCGAGACGATCGAACACCTCTGGATTGAACAGGTAGCGGCCGACGAACCCGAGCCTCGATGGAGCGGCGTCGCGGCCGGGCTTCTCGATGGCTCCGTTGACCTCGACGATGCGCTCACCGAGCCACTCCCCCGGCACGGCGACGCCGTATTTGTCGAGACCCTCGTCGTCGAGGTCGCGCAGCAGGATGACCGAACGACCGTCGGATGCAGCCGCAAGGTACCCCAACTGATCCAGGCCGGGCACCGCGAGATTGTCACCCAGCAGGCAGAAGAACGGCCGATCACCCACGGCCTCGCGGGCCTGGAGCACCGCGTGGCCCAGGCCGAGCGGCTCCTCCTGGACGACCCTGGTGATGGTGACGCCGTCGAAGCCCTCGAGGGTGTCGAGTCCCTCCATCCCCTCGAAGTGGCTGAACAGCAGGTCTTCCACACCGGGGTTCACGACGATGACGAACTCTCCGACGCCGGCGCGCATGCCCTCTTCCACCACCCACTGGATGGCCGGGCGATCGACGATGGGCAGCATCACCTTGGGGACGCTGCGCGTTGCCGGAAGCATGCGGGTGCCGCGGCCCGCCGCGGGAATGACGGCTACGTCGACATGCATCACGATCCTCCGATCGTGTTCTCTGACCCGGTGATGAGCCGGCGGATATTGGCATGGTGGCGGGTGAGGATCAGCAGGGCAATGGCACCGCCCCACACAAGGGACCATCCCCTGTGACCGCAAACGGCCAAACCGGGCAGGAACAGCGCCCCGATCGTGATGGAGGCGATGGACGCGCGCTTGGTGACGGCGACCATGGCTCCCCATACACCGATCAGAATCACCGCCAGAACCGGTGCGAGCCACAACGCGGCGCCACCGGCAGCAGCGACGCCCTTGCCCCCCTTGAAGTGGTGCCACACGCCGGACGGGCCCGACTCCAGCACGTGGGCCCGGAT
>JABMPV010000414.1 GCA_013202595.1 bacterium | reverse complement strand
GAGGTATCCGGGCTCCGGCGGCTGGAAGTGGAGGGTAACCCGCTTGAGTCGCCGCCGCCAGAAGTCGTTAGTCAAGGAAGACACGGTATCTTCGCGTTCTTAGGCAAGCTCATATCTGGCGAAAGCGAGCGGTTCGAAGCGAAAGTCCGTGTCCTTTCGGTGAGCGTGTATGAATCTTTTTTCGGCGTGGGGTATGGTTGGCTGTCAATCCGTGATTTCGTGGAGGGCAGCCGATGGGTACGAGAAGAGAACCGGGGATTCCTGTTCCGCTTGAGAGCGTTCGCCAGCGTTTTGAGCGGTGGCGTCAGGCTCGGACTGTTCGCACGCGGATTCCTGAGCCGTTATGGGCTACGGCGGTGGAGATGGCGAAGGAGTACGGCGTCAATCTCACTGCCAAGACGCTCCGGGTTGACTACTACCGGTTGAAGAAACGTGTTGAAGAAAAGGCGGCTTCTTCTACCGATGCGTCTTGCGAAGGGGGCACAGCTACGTTTCTTGAGTTGACTGCTCCTGTGGCTTCGAGGTCTGGTGAGTGCATTCTGGAGTTGGAGGACGGGTACGGGGCGAAGATGCGAGTTTACCTCAAGGGCGTTGATGCTCCGGACCTGGCGGCGTTGAGCCGAAGTTTCTGGGGGGTTCGGCCATGATTCAGGTGACGCCTCAGATGCATATCCTGGTGGCCATCGAGCCTGCCGATTTCCGCATGGGTATCGATGGTCTCGCGCGGCTCTGCCGAGAGAGATTGCAGCAGGACCCGTTCAGCGGCTGGGTGTTCGCGTTCCGTAACCGCCGGGCCACGGCGGTGAAGGTGCTGGTTTATGACGGCCAAGGTTTCTGGCTGTGTCACAAACGCCTCTCGAGTGGTCGGTTTGAGTGGTGGCCCACCAGCGGCAGCAAGGCGGCGACCACATTGGCGGCGCATCAGTTGCAGGTTCTTCTCTCGGTCGGCAATCCTGCAAAGGCCCAAGGGGCACCCTCGTGGCGATCGGTGAGTCCGGTCGATTGACGCACGGCAAATCGTTCGGTTTTGATCTTGCGTTCCAAACGCTCGCCTGCTATGTTGCGAGTCATGAACGTGAGACTGAGATATCGCGGTCGCGTGGTCACCGATGCCGATGTGGCGTTCATTGATGAACTCATAGCGGCTCATCCCACGCTGAGCCGGCGCGCCTTGTCGCAAAAGCTGTGCGAGGCTTGGAACTGGGTCCAGCCCAACGGATGCCCGCGCGATATGGTGTGCCGAGGACTGATGCTGGCACTGCACCGAGCGGGTCACATCAAGTTACCAGCCAAACAGCATGCACCTCCCAATCCTCTGGCGAAGCGGTGCAAGCCGGCCGCTGCCGACATCGACTGTGCGCCGCTGTGCGGTTCTCTGAAGATCCTGGGGCCGCTGCGTTTTGATCAAGTTCGGCGGACACGTGACGAGTCGCTCTTCAACAGCCTCATCGAGCAGCACCATTATCTCGGTTACACACAGCCGGTGGGGGAGCATCTGAAATACTTGATCTTCGCGCAAGACCGGCCCATCGCGTGTTTGGCTTGGTCATCCGCACCGCGTCATCTGGGCTGTCGGGACCGCTTCATCGGCTGGTCGGCCGAGTCTCGCCGGAACAACATCCATTTGATTGCCGCGAACATCCGTTTTCTCATACTGCCCTGGGTGGAGGTTCCTCATTTGGCCTCTCACATCTTGGGCCACATGGCTCGGGTGTTGCCTCGCGACTGGGAGCGTCTCTACGGCCACCCGGTCCACTTCCTGGAGACATTCGTGGATACAGAACGATTCCGCGGGACGTGCTATCACGCTGCCAACTGGATCGTTCTGGGCCGTACCACAGGCCGAGGCAAGGACGATCAGACTCATCGGCCCAACAGGTCGATCAAAGACGTTTTGGGCTATCCGCTGAGCCGGCATTTTCGTCAATTGCTGTCGCAAGAATTATGACACGGACGCAACCGAAAATCATCGAGGTAGACGCAAAGACCGTGAAGGAGATTCGCGAGCGTCTGCGCACCAAACAGCTGCGTGACGAGGACTACGAGATCATCGACGCCATCGTCGGTTCGTATGCCTTTCTGGCGGGTACCCTGAAAAACAACAAGGAGTCGATCCGCCGTCTGCAAAAGCTGCTCTTCGGTGCGAGTACCGAGAAGACAGACGCCGTGCTCGGTGACAAGAACGATCCGACGACATCGCCACCGTCCGATGAAGAGGACGGACCCGAAGCAACCCCGCCAACCGATCCGGAAAATGATCCGTCCAAGCGGCGCAAAGGCCACGGCCGCAACGGCGTCGAAGCCTACCAAGGGGCCGAGAAGATCTCGGTGCCTCACGAGTCTCTTCAGCCGGGCGATTGCTGTCCCGACTGCGAGAATGGCACACTTTATGAGACGAACCGGCCCGGTGTGCTGGTCCGGCTGGTGGGTCAAGCTCCCGTGGATGCCACGGTCTACAAACTCCAGAAGCTGCGCTGCAACCTGTGCGGCAACCTCTTCACCGCCGCAGCGCCCGAGGGCATCGGCGAAGACAGATACGACGTCACAGTGGCCGTCATGATCGCCCTGCTGAAGTATGGGAGCGGATTACCCTTCAATCGCTTCGCAGGCCTGCAGGGGCATCTCGGTATTCCCCTGCCGGCCTCGACTCAGTGGGACATCGTCCACGACAACGCCAAATCCATCAAACCCGCATTCGAGGAGTTGATCCGTCAAGCCGCACAGGGCAAGCTGCTGCACAACGACGATACGCCGGCCAGGATCCTGGAAATGATGGGCCTGCGCGCGAAGCAAGCCGCTTTGGCCGCAGACTCCGTACCGAGTCCCGCAAAGGAGCAAACTGCTGCGATCGAAGACTCCGCGCCGGATTCCGGGAAGAAGAAAACCTCAGAACGCCGCGGCATGTTTACTTCGGGCATCGTGTCGTTGTGTGATGGCCACCGGATTGCCTTGTTCTTCACAGGACACCAACACGCCGGAGAGAATCTCCTGGATGTGCTGACTCGGCGTGCCGAGACCCTGCAGACGCCGCTGCAGATGTGCGACGCGCTGTCACGCAACACGCCTGCCGAACTCGAAACGATCGTGGCCAATTGCCTGGCCCACGGCCGACGCCGGTTCGCCGATGTGATTGAGCACTTTCCCGAGGAGTGCCGCTACGTCCTGGAAGCTTTGAGGGTGATCTACAGAAACGATGCCGTTGCTCGTAAGCAGAACCTGTCTCCCGAAGCCCGCCTCCGGTTCCATCAAACCGAGAGCGGTCCGGTGATGGAAGAACTCCATACTTGGCTCACCAGTCAATTAGAACAAAAGCGAGTCGAGCCGAACTCGGGACTTGGCGAGGCCATGAGGTACATGCTCAAGCACTGGGAGAAGCTGACACGATTCCTGCAGGTCCCCGGAGCTCCTCTAGACAACAACATCTGCGAGCGTGCCCTGAAGAAGGCGATCCTGCATCGTAAGAACTCACTGTTCTACAAAACCACAAAGGGCGCTCATGTAGGCGACCTCTTCATGAGCCTCATCTACACCTGCGAGCTGTGCGGAGCCAATCCCTTCGATTACCTGACCGAGCTGCTGCGACACGCCGATTCGGTGGCCACCAACCCGCACGAGTGGATGCCCTGGAACTACCAGGAAACTCGACGCTGTGAAACAGCGAAATAGCAACAGCAATGGAACGATGTATGGCCAAACGCGGATCGAAGAAGAAAGCCACGACAATGAGAACAACAGACCCCGCGGAAGAACTCCGCAGGACGCTTGCGAAACGCAAGAAGGATGAGCTGATCGCCGTCCTCATCGAACTCGCGAAAGACGATCGCGCCATCCTTCGACGACTCACGGCGTGATTCGAAGTGCCGGCCTCACTGGAACACCTTGTGGACGCAACCGGCCACGCCATTGCTGACGCGACCGACTTCGACGAGCGGGACATCAATCGCAATTTCAGCTACGACTACGAGGCCTACAGTGAGGTGAAACGGAACCTGAGCCGCTTGATCGAACTGGGACAGTTGAAGACCGCAATGGAACTGTCGCTGGATCTGATGAAAGAAGGAAGCCATCAGGTAGAGATGAGCGACGAGGGCTTGATGACCGAAGAGATCGAAGGATGTCTCAGTGTGGTCATCGAAGCCGTGAAGCAGAGTCGCCCGCCGGCGCATGAAGTCATCACGTGGTGCTCGGCAATGCTGAAGACCGACCGCGTGGGATTCATCTGCGAACGCGACCTTCAAACGCTGCGCGACTCCATCCAGGTGTCGGAATCGTAATCAGCCCCGCGCGTTCGCCCCGCTCATCTGCCGTCCCCGAGCACGCCCCAGCAATCACGCTCTCTCAACGACGACGGGAGCCAACCCACCCCCGTGGCCGCCCGACGCTCCAGCCCGCCTACATGGAACCCTGCCGCCCCCCGAAAACCAGCCCCCCACGCTCACCGGAAGGACACGGTGATAAGGGGCCGCCACTTCCGTGATCGGGAATCGCAGGGCGCCCCGCCCCGCCAATCTGAACCATCCAAGGCAAGACCCAGTGGCACGGAACCTACAAGGCTGCGT
>JABMPV010000413.1 GCA_013202595.1 bacterium | reverse complement strand
GTCGAGGACGGCGTCGGAGATCGTCTCGCGTTCATCGGATGGGCCCCCGTCCTACGCATGTCCGCAAAGACCGGTGCCAGGATCAAGCGGATTCCGGATGCCGTGCGCCTGGTGCTCCACAACCGCGGCACCCGGGTCCCCACGCCCGATCTCAACCGTCACATCAGAGCGTGGCAGGAAGCTCACCCACCGCCGACCCGCGGCGGGCGGAGGGGGAAGGTCATCTACGCGACCCAGGTCGGCACGGACCCTCCCACCATCGTGCTGTTCCTGCGAGGCGGTGAGATCGGACCCGACTACATGCGATTCCTCGAGGGGCGTCTCCGCAGTGAGTACGACTTCACCGGCACGCCGATCAGGCTGATCGCCCGAAGGCGATCCCAGACGGACAATCGCCGTGGATGAGTACGAACGGTTCGACGCGGCATCCGGGCAGGCCAGACAGGGCGGCCCGGAGAAGTACCACGATGTCCTGCGCGAACGCGGCAAGCTCTTCGTGCGTGATCGCGTCGAATTGCTTTGCGATCCGGGCACCTTCGTCGAAGACGGACTGCTGGCCAACGCCAGAGCAGATGACCTGGCCGCCGATGGCGTGGTGACAGGCAGGGGAGTGGTCGACGGCAGGCCGGTGGTCATCATCGCCAACGACCCGACCGTCAAAGCCGGGTCATGGGGCGCCCGCACCGTCGAGAAGATGGTGCGCGCCCTCGAAGCGGCATATGACGAGCGACTCCCAGTCTTCTACCTCGTCGACTCGGCCGGGGCTCGCATCACCGATCAGGTCGATCTCTTCCCCGGCCGTCGTGGTGCAGGAAAGATCTTCTGGAATCAGGTGCGGCTCAGCGGGCGCGTCCCGCAGATCTGCTGCCTGTTCGGCCCGTCCGCTGCCGGCGGGGCGTACATCCCTGCTTTCTGCGACGTCGTGATCATGGTGGATGGCAGGGCATCCATGTACCTCGGCTCGCCCCGGATGGCCGAGATGGTGATCGGCGAGCAGACCACGCTCGAAGAGATGGGCGGCGCCCGCATGCACTGCACCGTGAGCGGGTGTGGTGACGCCCTGGTCTCGACCGACGAAGAGGCCATCCACTGGGCACGGATGTACTTCTCATACTTCCCCGCCGACTTCGGCCAGGATCCTCCCCTGTACGACTTCATGGACGCCGCAGATGTCGGCGACCTCCGCGATGTGCTGCCGGCCGACTCGCGGCAGGGCTACGACATGCGAACCCTCCTCGAAGGGGTCTTCGACACCGACAGCATGCTCGAGATCAAGGAGTTGTTCGCACCTGAGGTCATCACGACGCTGGCCCGCCTGGGCGGGCGTCCCGTCGGTGTCATCGCATCCCAGCCGAGCCATCTGGGTGGAGTCCTCTTCGTCGATTCAGCCGACAAGGCCGCTCGCTTCATCTGGCTGTGCGACGCGTTCAACATCCCCCTGTTCTTCCTGGCCGACGTACCCGGCTTCATGATCGGCACCGAGGTCGAGCGCCAGGGCATCATCAGGGCCGGCGCCAAGATGCTCACAGCCATCGCCGAGTCGACCGTGCCGCGCTTCTCCATCATCGTCGGCAAGGCATACGGAGCGGGCCTCTACGCCTTCAGCGGTCCGGGGTTCCGGCCCGACGCAACCATCGCCCTTCCTACGGCCGAGATCGCCGTCATGGGCCCGGAGGCGGCCGTAAACGCCGTGTTCTACAACGCGATCCAATCGCTACCGGAGGGCGAACGCGAGGCTTTCGTCGCAGAGAAGCGCCGCATCTACGAAGAGGATGTCGACCTCCTCAGATTGGCGGCTGACCTGGTCATCGATGCCGTGGTCGAGCCAGAGGATCTCAGAGACGAACTGATTGCGAGGCTGGCCTACGCCTCGAACAAGGACCGGCATTTCTCTGAGCGTCGCCACGGGGTCCCCCCGGTCTAGGGGTTCGCGGGCAACCCGGCCCTACGAACACACCCCGTCGAGCGTCTCGACGCCGATGGTGGAGAGCGCTTCGTCCAATGGCCTCTCAAGGGCCGTGCGAACCGTCTCTCTGACCAACTCGACGTTCCCGGTGTAGGTTTCGCCAGTCCCGGTCAACTCCGGAGCACTCGGAGTGAACGAGACAGCCACGACCGCGCCGGTATCGACGAGGTCGAGCCTGTCGATGATGTCAGGCCACTCGTCGACGGGTATCCCCGTCACCAGCGAGTCGGTCAGGATGTTCACCAGGTCGGGCAGGCTGTTTACCACGGTGATTGGGTCGAGTTGATCGGCGACCGCCTTGAGGACGCACCGCTGCCGATCCATCCGGTGATAGTCGCTGGTCTCATGCCGTGCTCGTGCGTACGCGAGAGCACGGCGCCCGCTCATCCACTGCCAGCCACGCCATATGTCGAGGTCATCCACATCCCCGTTGGGATAGACGTGCCCGTCGTCGTGGACACTGACCGGCACGTAGATCTCGATGCCGCCGAGCACGTCGATCGCCCGTTCGAATCCCTGGAGGTCGATGAGCGCGTAGTCGTCGATGGGGATTCCCAGGATCAATTCGAGTGATGGCAGTAGAGACGCGGCCCCGGGATTCGCGGCGTCTGGGAACAGATCGGGATTCACCAAACCGAACTGGTACAGGGCGTTGAGGATGTCCCTGCGATAGCAATTGCACTCGGAATCCGCTGCGGGATGTCCTTCAGGCAGGGGAGCGCGCTGCCAGTTGCGGGGTACCGAGAACAGTGCCGCCCGCCCCGATGTCTGTTCGAACGATGCAACGATGATCGAGTCCGTCCGCACACCCCATCGTCCCGGCCCCGAATCGGCCCCGAGGAGGGCGACGGTGTACCACACCCCGACGAAGGGCGGGATCGTCGAAGTCGTCGACGGTATAGGCATCGTCGTGGTCGTGGTGATCGACCCCGGCTCGGGGGGTGCGAACGTCGTCGTGCTCGACGAGGAAGTCGTGGTCATCGGCACCTCGACACGCGGCTCAGATGTCGTAGTCGTGGCCTCCAGACTCGTCGGCGGTATCCCGTCTCCGCCGACCACGGCCGAACGGTGCACCGAGAAGTCGAAGGTCAGCAGCTCGTGTA
The DNA here is from genome assembly GCA_013202595.1 of bacterium. Classification (GTDB taxonomy): domain Bacteria; phylum Actinomycetota; class Acidimicrobiia; order Spongiisociales; family UBA11373; genus JABMPV01. The sequence continues at coordinate 1,138 of JABMPV010000413.1, read as the reverse complement.
CCGCCAGAGTCCGCTCTGCTACCCAGCGATGTGGGACAACCAGCAGTGCAGCCATCGCTACGACGGTTCCGGCAACGATGAGACGCCTCCACAGCGCTGGATCGCCGCGCCGATCGCGTCGGGCGATGAGCCAGGCGTCCGATGCTGCCCAGGCCTGCAGCCCGGCTACGGCCGCCTGGGCGGCGACGAGCAGGATTGCGAGGTCGGGGGAATCGAGGAGCGGACCAACGAGATCCCTCAATACTCCAGGGCTACCGCCGACCGCAATCCCCACAGCGACGACCGGGGCAGCGGCGACTGTCCAGCCGATGAGAATCCAGATGCCCCGCCGCCGCGCTCCGGCATACCATTGTCCCGCCCCCGGCGCCGCGAGAGAGAGCACGGCCGCCACAACGGGAATCGGCCGGCGCCCTCCTCGCGGTGCGGCAGCATCGTCTTCCGTAGAGGTCGTGACACCGCGCATCCCCTGAGTGTATGGCTGCCGCAGATTCTGCGGATCGCGGCGTACACCGCCGAACCTCTTGCCAGAGGTAGCCACCGGCACAAAGGCCTCGCAGCCTGGTTGTCAGGCTCTCGGCTCAGACCCGACTACGGAATCGGGTGATTTGAATCGAGTTCTGTGATGAACAGCGTGCCGTTGTGGGTCTGTTGCGTGTCGTAGGTAGTGACCCAGATGTCGTAGCGGCCCTCGAGTGGCGATGCGAAGTCGAGCGTCGGGTGAGGGGTCTGGTAGGAATCGTCGACGCAATGCCAAGCCCCGCTCGGGTCATTCACTACCAGGGCAGTGTCTTCCGCCTGATTCGAGATGAAGTAGATCCTGAGCAGCATCGACGTTCCCTGCAAGTTGATTCGAACATCGGGGTTCTCCCCACCGAATCCCACGCATCCAGTGCCGAGGTACGAGGCATCGATAAAGCCCCCGGAGTACATCGGCAACTGATACGGGTCGGGGAGGAAACCTGCCGTCAACGTTGCGTCGTCAAACAGCGGGGTGCCGTTCACATTGAACGTCGGAGCCGGGAGAGTCGTCGTGGTCGTGGTGGTCGATGTCGTCGTCGTCGAGGACGTCGTGGTGGTCGTCGGCGTCGTGGTGGTCGTCGGCGTCGTGGTGGTCGTCGGCGTCGTGGTGGTCGTCGAC
>JABMPV010000412.1 GCA_013202595.1 bacterium | reverse complement strand
GCCGTGCCGGAGGGACTTCGGATCGTCGTCGCCCACTCAGGTGACGCTGCCGCCAAGACGGGCAGTGTCCGTGACGCCTATGACCTCAGAGTCGTCGGATGTCGGATGGCTGCCGCCCTCCTGGGCGATCACAGCTATGCGCCGCGTCTGGGACGCGTCGCCGGAGCGCCGACCGACGGCTTGCCGGAGACCGCCACGCCACTGCAGGTATCGGCCGCGACCGGCGTCGCACCGGGAGCCTTCGTCGGCCTGTCTGCCGGTCCGCTCCCCGATGACGCAATCGTCCCTGTGGCTGCGTGTGCCCGTCACGTCCTCTCCGAGGCCGTACGGGTGGATCTGGCCGAACGCGCCCTGCTTCGAGGGGACCGCGAGGCGCTCGGGGCCCTGCTCGATGCCTCGCATCGCTCTCTTCAGGATTTCGGCGTGTCGTCGGTAGGACTCGACGAGGTGGTCGTTGCCTTGCGTGCGGGCGGTGCCTTCGGAGCGCGACTGACCGGAGCCGGATTCGGGGGCTACGCCGTGGCAGTGGTGCCGCCGCGCACGGTGCAGGCCGTCATGGACGCCGCAGCGTCGGCGACCGGTGGGCCGGCATTCGAGGTGCGACCGGCTCAAGGCCTGCGTCTCGTCTGATCGGGGTGACCGCGGCCCCCCGGGTCAGCGCCCCATCTGTCTCGTCTCGACCATGATGCAGGACCCGTCGGCCACGTGGGCGATGTCTCTGTCAGCGAGGAGTTCGGTGAGTTCGCGACTCTCGGCGCCGGGTTGGACCCACACGAAGGGTGGCGGGTCACCGAGGCCGCCGACCACGGCGGTGCCCGCGGATGCCGGCACCACGAGGTCGATGATGTCGGCAGGGGAGGGGAGATCGGCGACGCTCGCGTAGGCCGGATCACCATCGACCGTGTCGGCTCGCGGGTTCACGGCGAAGACCGTGTAGCCCTTGGCCTTGAGATCCCGATAGATGCGTCCACCGTATTTCCCGGGCGAATCGGAGGCTCCCACGACCGCCATAGTGGTCGATGTGTCGTCGATGATGTCGGGGATCATTGGTGCCTCCATGGGGTTCAGGAGTGTGAACGCGCCGGTCACGAGGCGAATTCCCAGGAACCGACTCCGCGTCGGATAGCCCCGCCGATAGCGTGGTCCGGTACACGGCTTCCGGCGTTGGAGATTTTCTATGGCAGACGGTCGTCTCGCTCGCTTCGCAGCGGCTCTCCTGGCGCTCTCCCTGCTCGTCGGAGCCTGTGGTGACGACGGTGATTCCGGGGGCACCGGCCCTGCCGTCACCACTCCGACCGTCGACGCTCCCGGTCTCCCGTTCACCTATACGGGACCCGACGGCGTCGAGACGACCGTCACCGACGTGAGCAGGATCGTCACACTCAGCGGTGAATTCAGTGAGATCGTCTACGAGTTGGGTCTGGCAGACAATCTCGTCGGAGTCGACCTGTCGTCGGTGTACCCGAGGGATGTGATGCGCACCAAGGCGAAGATCGGCGTGGAGCGGGTGCTGCTTCCCGAACCGATCATCGCCACGGAACCCACCGTGGTGCTGGGAGACGTCGATGCCTTTCCGCCCGAGGTCATCGATCAGGTGCGCGGCGCCGGCATCCCGGTGATCATCCTGCCCAGGTACGAGGGCGTCGATGCCCCCGGAGCGAAGATCAGAGCCGTTGGCGAGGTGCTGGGGATTCCCGAGCGCGGCGAGGAACTCGCCGCCCGCGTCGACGCCGAGATCGCCGAAGTCCTTGCGCTGACCTCCGGCCTGGAGGATCGGCCGCGGCTTGTCGTGCTGTACGCGACCAGCGGCGCTCAGACGCTGTTGCTGCTGGGCGAGAACACCGTGGCAGAGGGTTTGGCCGACGCCGTCGGTGCGATCGATGTCGCCCCGCCCGCAGGGGAGGACGGCATGCTCGCGTTGACGCCAGAGGCGTTGGCGGCAGGTCAACCCGATGTGATCATCACCGCTGAGCGGGGCTTGAACTCGATCGGCGGCATCGAAGCGTTCCTCGAACTGCCCGGTGTGGCCCAGACACCCGCCGGAATCAATCAGCGGATCCTGGTCTTCGAAGATCTCTACCTGCTCGGTCTCGGTCCGCGCACCGGCGCTCTGCTGAGGGAGATCGCACTCGAACTCCACCCGGACCTGGGTCCGTGAGTCAGTCCGGCGAGCGATCGGCTGTCGGTAGCCGGAGGCGGATGCGCCCCGGGCTGCTGGCCGGATTCCTGTCGGTCACCCTCCTCGCCGTGGTCATCGTGTCGCTCGGCCTCGGCGAGGTCGACATCCCACCGAGGGCGGTTGCGGGGATCCTCGGCGACCACCTCGGTTTGGGAGGCGACGGATTCACCACTCAGCAGGACGCAGTGCTGTGGTCCATCAGGCTGCCGAGGGTCCTGCTCGGTGTCTTCGTCGGAGCCGGTCTGGCGGTTGCAGGCGTCGGCTTCCAGGGCATCTTCCGCAATCCGCTCGCCGACCCGCAACTGATCGGCATCTCCAGCGGGGCCGCCTTCGGATCGGTGCTCGGAATCCTGCTCCTCGAGGCGGCCATCGGGCGCGCCGCCGGTCCGCTCGGAGCATTTGCCGGAGGCCTTGCCGCCGGAGCGGTGGTCTACTCCGTGGCTCGCAATCAGGGCAGGACCGAGGTGGTGACCCTGGTCTTGTCGGGCATTGCGGTCGCCGCCGTCGCCGGGGGCGGGGCGGCTTTCATCTCCTTCATCTCGCGCGATCAGCGACTCGGTTCCGCGCTGTTCTACGCCCTCGGGAGCCTCACGCTGGCCACGTGGCGGACAGTCGGCATCACAGCAGTCCTGGTGGCCGTGGGATTGGTCTTCCTGCCGCTCCGGGCGAGAGCGTTGAATGTGGTGCTCCTGGGCGATCGTGAAGCGCACCATCTGGGCGTCGATGTCGAACGTCTCAGGATCGAGGTCATGGCCGTCGGGACTCTGGTGGTCGGTGCGACCGTCGCCGCTGCAGGCGTGATCGGGTTCGTGGGCCTGCTGATACCGCACGGTGTGAGGATGCTGGTGGGCCCGGATCATCGCGCCGTACTTCCCCTGTCGGCCATCGGCGGTGCGGCTCTCGTGGTCGGCGTGGATCTTCTGGCCCGGACCGTAGCCTCGCCCATCGAGGTGCCGATTGGCGTCATCACGGCCGTCGTGGGCGGGCCCGTGTTCCTGTGGCTGATCGGACGGACGCGCCGCGAGCACGGAGGCTGGGGATGACCCGATCTCTGCTGGCGGCATCGGGACTCGGATACACGGTCGATCAGGCCGAACTGGTCGCCGACGTCGATCTCGACGTTCGCCCCGGGGAGATCCTCGGGATCGTCGGCCCAAATGGCGCCGGGAAGTCCACGCTCCTCCGGTTGCTCGCCGGAGAGTTGGAGCCCACATCGGGCCAGGTGCTGCTCGACGGCGAGCCGATGGCGGGCCAGAAGGTTCGGGACATCGCAAGGCGGAGAGCGGCATTCGCCCAGGACTCGGTCCTCCAATTCGCATTCTCGGCTCTCGAGGTGGTCCTGATGGGCCGGTTCGCCCACGAGGAGTCGACGGCGGCACACGATCTCGTGGTGGCCCATACTGCGATGGACGATACCGACACGTCACACCTGGCGACGCGATCGTTTCCCACTCTGTCGAGCGGAGAGCGATCCCGGGTCTCGTTTGCCAGGGTGCTCGCCCAGGAGACGCCCGTGGTGCTGCTCGATGAGCCAACCGCAGCGCTCGACATCGGCCACCAGGAGTCGATCATGGCGATCCTGGTCGAGTTGGCCGAGAGGGGAGCCGGAGTGGTCGCAGTACTGCACGATCTCAACCTGGCGGCGAGATACGCCCACAGAGTGGCCCTTCTCTCGAAGAGCCGGATGGTCGCCCTCGGCGCGACGGGGGAGGTCTTCGAGGCCGACAGGCTGAGCGAGGTGTATGCCCATCCTGTCGCGGTGGTTGCCCACCCCCATCAGGACTGCCCGCTCATCCTTTCGCTGTAGAAGGCGGACGACCCGGGACCGGGATGGCCGAAGCCGATGCTCCGATCGCTGCACCGGCGGCCAGCCAGACCACATGCAGTGGGCGGCCCCATACGGAGAGATCGAGGGGATCGGGCCATCCGAAGCGATGGGCAACCGATGCGCCGACGATTGCACCGATGACCCCGAAGGTGATGGCGCGGCGGAGGTCCTGGTCCTCATTGCGTGCCGCTCTGGCCGTGGCGACGAGGACCCATGCGATACCACCGGCGATGGCGGCGACGACGGCGAGCCACACAGCCGTCTTGGCGATCACGTCCACCACCACCTCGACCAGGAAGCTCATGCGCCCTCGGCCTTCTTCTTGGCCTTCATGGCGCGCTTCTGCTCACGGAGGACTGCGACATCGTCGAACGAATCGATGTCGGCGATCGACGGCCAATCGGCTGCCTTCTCCTCCCAGCCGTCGGGTCCGGCGCCGAGGCGCTTGCCGATGATGCCGACGAACACCTTGGCCTTCGCATCGCCGAAGCCCGGCAGCGCTTTGAGCCGCTTGAGGAGTTCGGCTCCGCCGGCCGCCCCGGTCCAGATCTGAGCCGTGTCTCCGGAATAGTCGGCGACGATGGCTGTGCAGAGGTCCCTGGTCCGCTTCGCCATCGATGCGGGGTAGCGATGCAGGGCAGGCGGACCACGGAACACTTCTTCGAGTGCCTCCTCGTCCATCTCTGAGATCGCTACGGGATCGAGGGTTCCGCCGAGCCGCTGCTTCAGCAGGTGCGGCGACAGGAATGCCCGCTCCATGGGGAACTGCTGATCGAGCAGCATCCCGATGATGAGCGCGAGTGGCTCGTCGGCGAGCAGGCGGTTGGCGTCTTCATCTACGGTCCAGGGGAGGCTGGCTGGCACTGTCGCTCCATCGATCGGGTGAGGAGGGGTGAGCGTAGGTCGCAGGACGATTCCGGAGCGGCGAATGCGCGCACCACCTGAGTGGGGACGGTAGCGAGATGAGAGCGGAAAGCCGGGGCCGGTGGGGCGGTGGCGATACCATCGACTCACTTCATGTCATGGAAATCGTCGGTCATCGAGGGTGCCAGGCGGGTGGGTGCGCTTCGCGTGGTCGGGGCGTCCTGGGGCCTGCGTCGTCTCACCGTGCTCTGCTACCACCGGATCGGTGATGCCGACGCTCCCGGGTTCGATGTCTACTCCGGCACCATGAGTGCCACGCCAGATGCCTTTCCTGCCCAATTGGACCTGGTAGCGGATCGGTTCAACGTCGTGGCGATGGATCGCCTCGTGGCGTGGCTGAAGGGCACTACGGACCTGCCGAAACGCCCGGCTGTGATCACGTTCGACGACGGCTACGCCGACAACTCCACCTTCGCACTGCCGGCTCTGCGTGAACGGGGTCTCCCGGCAACCGTCTTCCTGACGACGAGTCTGATCGGCTCCGGCGACGCTTCGTGGTGGGATCGATTGGCGTACGGGTTCCATCACGCCGCGGTCACCGATGTCGAGATCCCGACACTCGGAAGCGTGCAATGGTCATCGGACGATGAGCGAGACCGTCTGGTCGAGCAGATGATCCAGGCGATCAAGACGCTCCCGGAATCCGACAAACTGGCCGCCATCGACGAGACCCTGGAGGCCCTCGGGGTCGATCCCGCTCCCGGGACCTTCGATGGCCTCTTCCTGACCTGGGATCAGGTCCGGGAGATGGAGGCGGCAGGGTTCACCGCGGCGGCGCACACCATGACCCATCCGGTCCTGACCAGGCTCGATCAGGACGATGCGACGGCCGAGATCGTCGGGTCCGTCGATCGGGTGGCCGAAGAGGTCGGCCGTCCCGTAGATGCTTTTGCCTACCCCAATGGTATGCCGGGGGATTACGACGAAGTCGCGTTTCGTGCGCTCGCCGGCGCGGGTATCGGTGCCGCGTTCACATTGAGCGCGGGCCCGACGCGAGCTACCGAGGCAGCGGCCGACCCTCTGCGGATCCGCAGGGTCTACGTAGCCGGTCGCCACAGCCTGACCGACTTCGAAACCCGTCTCGAGGGGATCCCGCGAGTCGCGGACGCTGTCAGGAGAAGAAGGGTTCGGCTCGGAGTGCCGGGGCGCGCATGAACGACGTCGTCGCCTCGCTGATCGAGTCGCTTTCCCGGGCCCTCCCCGGGTGGATGAATGGAGATGCCGCGATCGACGCAGACACGGTGTCGACGTCACTGCGCAACTGGTCGTATCAGGTGGCCTTCACGGCTCATGTGGGTGATCGATCGGTTCCGATGTTGGCCAAGGTGCCTCGCTGGGAGGGCATCGGGTCACTGGCCGAGGCATTGGATGCCGGGGCCCAAGACGCGACGAGGGAGGAGTACGCCACTCTGGTGTCGGTGCACCGGGCTGTCTTGGAAGCGAGCGACCCGGGTCTCACCTCTGTGGTGCCGGTCGGCTACCTCGAATCGGCCAACACCCTGGTGGCAGAGGTACTCGACGCAGCCCCGCTCCGGACGCTGGTCGGCGCCCGGAAGAGGAACGGGACGGATCTCGTGGAGGTGTTCCGCCGCACGGGCCGCTGGCTTCGACTGTTCCACGATGGAGTCGGTGTGATGGAATCGGCGCCATTCCCGACTGAAGATGTGACGGCGGAGGTCCACGCACTGGAAGCGCGAATGAGTGATCTCGGGCCCGCTCCGCCAGGTTGGGGCGCTCTGCTCGCTCAAGTGCGGAGATCGGGTGCGCTCCTCGAAGGGCATCTTTCGAGAATCGGCGGCATCCACGGGGACTTCAATCTCTCCAATGTGCTGGTGACTGGTGAGGGTCGGGTTGCAGTGCTCGATCCCAATCTCGAGACGGCGCCCGCCGAGTTCGATCCTGCGAAGCTCATGGTCGAGGTGCGAACCGGCCGCGAGCGTGCACTGGGCCCGGGCGCCCTGCGACCTGCATCGACGATCGATCGCTGGGAGAACGCGCTGACGACGGGGTACGGGGCCATCGACAGAGCGATCTGGGTGGCCGCCCGCCGCATCGCCCTTGCCCGCCGTTGGGTGGAGGTCGAGGAACGCTGGTCGCAGGCAGATCGGATGTCACCCGCCGGCATGGGCCTGCTGGTCCTTCGCCGGCGCCTCCAGGGCGAGTCGCTGCGTCTGTTCGAGGAGCGGCGCTAGGAGTCGGAGCGCTTCGAGACGGCGTTGCGCAAACCTCGCGCCGTCCACAGGAGGCGACCTCTGGCACTCACCGGCCTGCGAATTCGATGGATCGGCACGTCGATGGGACCCCAGGCCTCCTTGTAGGGC
>JABMPV010000411.1 GCA_013202595.1 bacterium | reverse complement strand
GAACTCGAACTCGAACTCATCCTCGATCGCAGTGCCCACTTCATCGAACTCGGGAATCTCGGACTTCAGCCGTCGCGCGGCTCTCACGGCTCCCAGGTGGATCGCGACCTGGCGCCATCCGAGCGCCTCGTAGAACGCCCGGGCGGCCTGGTTGTCGTTGGTTGTGACCAGCCACAAGCGATCGCATCCCGAGTCTTGTGCCATGGCCTGAGCGGCTGCCACCAGCGATCTGCCGATCCCTCGACGACGCACCACGCTGATCAGGATCACGATCTCGAAGTCGCCGCCGGCCTGCCGGTACTGGAGCACTCCGAGCCGATCCCCATCCGCATCGGCCACGAAGCCGGGCATAGCCTGAACCTCGTGGAGACGCCCGCGAGATACGACACGGGGAGACCCGAAGTGCTCGGTCACCGCTCGCTCCACCCAGGGGAGATCGCCCGTTCTCAACTCACGGACCTTCAATGGACCATTCACCACATTCGATCTCCTGGCACGGATGTGGAAGACACAGTGCCGCGACGGCATCCTGGCGTCGACCATGGCTCGGATCTCACTGACCGGGTCAGACGGTCGCCCAGGATGATCACACCGAGAAGTGGCCTCTGCGGCCCGAGACCGGTGAGCGACGACGCAACGAATCTTCCGCCCGACCCTCGACATACCGTGTAGTGCCGTCAGTTGCGATGGGATTCAGCCTCTCTCGAAGAGCGGGGCCCCAGTCAGCCGCAACCGTTGGGTCCGGTAGTGGTTGTTCCCGAGCCCATCTGGTTGCGGTTGAGACGGTGCCAGCAGGACGGACTGCTGCAAGAAGCTTGACACAGGAGATCTGCCAGATTGCGAGGCTGAATCGTGACGATCATCATCGTCATCATCGTCATCATCGTCATCACGGCGGCGGTGGCGGCGGCGGCGACGACGGGTTCGGTGGTGACTACCGCTCGAACCGCCTGAGCACCTCGAGTCGGCGACGCATCTCAGCTACGAGCCGTTCGGAGGTCTGGGTGTCGAATCCGATCTCACCAGCACCATCGAGTCTGGTGTCAAGGCGATCCGCGAGTTCGCCAAGACGACGACAGACCAGGGCGGCCGGTGCGTCGAACCTGCCAGCGAACTCGACGAGGAACCTGCCCTGGATGTTGGCGTCACGCCCATCGACACGTAGAGCCATGTTGAGATCGAGCGGATACGGAAGTGTCGTCACGACGTCATAGATCGGTGACGCTGCCACCAATCCTGCGTCCGGGTGCCACTGCAGCGAGAAGTTCTTCGAATGGAGATCCCCGTTGCCGACCACCCACGAGAACGCGACCTGCAGCACGAGATCCAGCACCGCAGACGGCGGTGAGGACGCCAAGTCGACGAGTCGTTCCGCTATCTCGTTCACCGAGATCCGGTACTTGTCCGCCGGCCACCGGTCGAGGAACTGGCACGCGTCCTCTTGTGCCACACGTCGCCAACCGTCCCCGTCAGCGACGCGATCAAAACGCGACACCAACAACGCGGTAGTGCCATCGGCGTCACGGATCACCTGATACGGCGGTGTGCGGAGACCAACGTCAGCAGCAAGACCAAGGCAGAACGCCTCGTTTTCGACAAGCAGCGGGTACGAGGGCGGGCTCAGTTTCAGTATCGATGGTCCGTCGGCTGCAGCCAGCGGGAACGAGATCGTCGCCGAGGACAGCTTGTCCTGAATGCCGGGCAGGGCGCGATCGAGTTCGGCGGTGGTCGGGTCGACTGATGCGGCAAACAGTTCGGCGAACGACGTGGTGGCTGGATCCACCGGGTCAGCATGGCGAACCGGTGGGGTAGGTGACCCTGCAGGCACGACGCTCACGTCTCCGATAGCGTCATCGGCGACCGCCAGCAGCAGCGACAGCTCATCACTCATCGAGGTCTTGACCGCGGCAACGACCGCGGCGAGCCGGGCACCTTCGGGTAGCAAGCCAGCGAAGAAAGCCGGGACCGCACCCGAGCCGGTGTGGTAGCCCTCGCTGCGCACCGG
>JABMPV010000410.1 GCA_013202595.1 bacterium | reverse complement strand
TGGCGAAATGGGTGTTGGTCATCCCCAGTTCGGCGGCCCGCTGGTTCATCAAGTCGGCGAATGCCTTCTCCGAGCCTGCGACGTATTCGGCGAGGGTGGCGGCCACATCGTTACCGGACTTGACGACCAGGAAGTCGAAGAGATCTCCGACGCGCCAGGTCTCACCCGCGACCACTTCCGGCTGGCCGGCAAAGCCGATCGGCGTCTGGTCGGCAATCGCCGACACCGTGGTGTAGTCGTTGAGATCGCCCCGTTCGACCACCAGGAGCGCGGTCATCACCTTGGTCACAGAAGCGGGGGCCCGCACCTGATCCGGGTTTCCTGACCACAACTCGGCATCACGTTCGACCGACCACAGCATCCAGGACGCGGCATCGAGGCGGGGCGGGGCTTCGGTCGGCATCGCAACAATCGGTGGCGGCGGAAGATTGGGCGGCTGCATGACGGCACCCGCTCCCGGGAACGCGAGCGCAAGCAAGAGCGAGACGGAGGCCAGCATGCTCAGCTCTCGAGCAGATCCCGCAACTGGGATCTGACGATGGCATCCTGCACATCGCCCGCTGCTTGGGCGCAGTCGGCGAGGATCTCGGCGGCCTCTTTGCGGCTGGCCGGGCTGCGATGGCGCAAGAGTGGCCCTGTGAGTTGCGTGAGGAGATCGATCTCCCTGTTGGCCGACAGTCGCATGGCCCTCAGATGGCGGGCTTCGAGACCGCGGGCGGCGAGTCGGCCCGCCGCTCTCGCGATTGCCAGGTCGTCTTCATCGAAGGTGGTGCCATCGTCGTCGGGTTCGATGACGCCGTGGCGAACGAGGCTGGTGATGAGATCGGTCGTGACCCCGGCGGCGCGCGCCAGCTCATCGGCATCCATCGACACACCGGATGAGGCGAAATAGGTCTCAGGCGGCGCTCCGGGCGCCCCATCGACGGTGGGCTCCTCACCGCGCTCCCATGCGGTGAGCTTGGACTTGATCACCTTCAGGGGGAGGAAGTGGTCGCGCTGCTGGCGCAGGATGTAGCGCACCCGCTCGACGTCATCGGTGCCGAACTCGCGATAGCCCGATGTGCTCCTTGCGGGTCTGACCAGGCCCTCGCCCTCCAGAAAGCGGAGTTTGGAGACGGTCACGGTGGGGAACTCGTCTTTGAGGAGGTTGATGGCCTCACCGATGCTGAAGGGACCGGTTGGGCTCATGTCCTGGTCACCACCAGGTGGAAACGACCGATGATGACCTGATCGCCCGCTCGTAGCGTTGCAAAGTCCGTCCTGGCGCCGTTGATGTAGGTGCCGTTGGTGGATCCGAGGTCCTGAACAGTCAGGAGGTCTCCATCGACAAGGAACCTGGCGTGGTTGCGGCTGACGGTGACGTCATCGAGGAACATGTATGCGCCCGGGTTGCGCCCGGCTCCGGACTCCCCCTCCTCGAGCGGCCAGTGGAGACCGCGCTGCGGGCCGTCGGTGACGACGAGTGCAAATCCGGCGAGCGCGGGAATCCCTGCGGCGGCTTCTCTTGCCCGGACCGCCTTGACGATCTCGATCTCGTCGTGGACCTCGGTCAGGTCGGTTTGGTCGTGATCGCCGCGCTCGCGGCGCGCCTCGTCCTCGGTCATCTATGCATGGTACCGCTCGGCGGTGACAGTGGCCCGGGAGGGTGGGGGGTCAGTCGAGAAGAGCGAGATATGCAGCGGCTTCGAGCAATGAATCGACGTCCGAAGCGTCGGCTGGGGTCATCGCGAAGAACCAACCGTCGCCGTAGGGATCGTCGTTCACCAGTTCGGGGCGCTCAGCGAGTGCCTCGTTGATGGCCGCGATCGTTCCTGCGATCGGTGTGTACACCTCGGCGACCGACTTGGTGGACTCGACCTCTGCAACCGACTCGTCCGCAGCTGCCACGAGGCCGACTTCGGGCAGGTCGACGAAAACGACGTCACCCAGTGCGTCCTGAGCGAAATCGGTGATGCCAATCCGCACTGTGCCGTCATCTCTTGCGATGACCCACTCGTGCTGGTCGGTGTATCGGCGGTCTACTGGGACGTTCACTGGCCCTCCATCGGCTGATCACTCGAGGATACTCCCGGCGGCCCGCCACGGATGATCCTGATCGAGTCCATGACGTACTGCCCTGCGACCCAGTAGTACATGATCAATCCGGGGATGACGAAGGTCCAGGCGACCGTCCCGAAGAACCAATGGTCGGTGCCGGCGTAGATGAGGAACATGCCGACGGCCATGTAGATGGCCATGGTCGCCACCTTGCCCATGTACCTGACATCGATCTTGGCTCTGGCTCTGGTAGCGACGATCAGAGCGCCAATGCCGACCAGCGATTCCCTGATGATGATGGCCAGCGCGATCGGCCACGGGAGGGCCCCGGCGATCCACCCGCCGATGACGGCGGCGCCAATCGCCAGCCGATCGGCGAGAGGGTCGAGAAACCTGCTCAACTCGGAGACCTGTCCGAGTCTCCGCGCCAGGTATCCGTCGATCCAGTCCGTCGATCCGATGACGCCCAGCATCCATCCGGCGCCTGCGGGGTCGTCGCGCCCCAGCAGCAGCCACAGGAAGACGGGCACCAGGAGTATCCGGACGAAGGAGATGATGTTGGGGATCGTGAGAATGCCGTTCACGTCGCCGACCTCACCCTGAACGGGATACGAGCGACCTCTACCTCTTCGTGCTCGACGATGAACACGTAGCCTCCGGCACGTTCGAAGCGTATGCCCCCAAAACCACTGACCAGGGGGATGCTGCTGGTTGCACCAGGCGGGAGCGCTGCCGGAGCGCCCACTCTGAACTTCCCTTCGGAGTTCATGCCCGTGTCATGCCCGTCCTCATCGACCAGGCGGATCTGGACCGAGAGGTCTCGATTGCGGTCTGCGGGCCCGATCTCGGCCACCAGGACGACGGCGAGGTAGCGGTGGATCGCAGGCACCTCCCGAACGGTGATGGTGTCGAAGCCACCTCCGAGAACGAAGACCTTGCCTGCGCTCACCTGGGCTGCGTCTGCGAGCATCGCTGAGGTGAATCGCATGTTGGCCCTCCTCTCCGTGCGGTGGCTGACGCCCGATCCCGACGATAGCCCCGTCAGGGCCCAGGGTTGAACAGAGCCTGCCAGGTCTCCGTCTCCCGCACGTCGCCGGTCACCCACAGAGTGACCGCTGCCGACTCCGCTGCGAGGTCCGCGAGCCCGGCCACATCGAGCTCCTGCCACGGCACGCCCCCTGTGCCGGTGCGGAACACGTCGAGCAGAGAGAGTGACGGGGGGTCTCCGGGGCCATCCCAATTGCGTGGCTCCTGGCACACGTCGAAGGACTCGAGGCCCTTCCACTGATCGAAGACGACGGGGAGGAACGTCCTCACCACCGGGATGAGGTCGGCCGCGTATCGGTCGAGGTCGATGTCATCGATGGGAGCCACATAGACGGCGAGGTGGGTGCCGGTGGGGTCGACGGCGTAGGTGGACCTGTCGATGAGCGCTCCTCGTGTGACGCGGTATCCGATCGACTCCAGAAATGGGTCGAAGGCCGCTGCGATCCCTGCCAGGTCGGCGGGCGGGAGATCTCCGGAGGGAAGGTATGGAGCGGTTGGGGTGCTCGTCTCCGGCAGCGCTGCTGTGGTGGCTGGCGACATTTCGGGTCGAGTCGTAGGCGTGACGCTCGACCGGGCGGCGATCGATGACGTAGGCGCGCCGGAATCTGCCGAGCAAGCTCCGAGGAGCATCAGCAGCGCTAGGGCCGGGATCGCACGCCTGAACATCGACGAGACCGTAGCCGCGCCCGGCCCGCTTGCACCGGGGCAGGTGTCAGAGACCTCTCGCCGACCAGAGGATCTCGTCCTGGAGGGATCACGTCCATCGGATTGGCTCCCGCCACTGAGGCTGCGATTGGACGTGTCCGGTTTGGTGGAGTTTGTGTCGGGTCATTCGGGATGGGGGGTGGTGCTTGGTATCCCGGTGGATCCGATTGGTCCGAGGAGTTCGTCGAGTAGATCGGACATGGCGTCGCGGGTGTCGTTGACGAGTGTGACCATGTTGGTCTCGGCGGTCCTCTGGTAGTAGATCTGCTCGCAGGAGTTGAGTCTCTCGGCGTTGCATTTGTCGGAACCCGAATCCCCGTCGGCGCGGTCGTATCCGTTGAGGCCCCAGAGTTTGTCGTTGCCTGCCCGCCCGTAGAGCCGGTCGTCGCCGTGCCATCCGATGAGTTGGTTCGCGAACTCGTCCCCGTAGATGGTGTCGTTGTATCTGGATCCGAAGACGTTCTCTATGTTGCGGAGGGTGTCGGTGCCGTCTCCACCGCGTGCGGTTCCGGCTGCGAGGTCGACGGTGACTCCCGATGGGGAGAGGCTGTAGTCGGCAGATGGCCCGAAGTACGGGCCTGGATCGAGACCGATGAGCAGGTCGTTACCCGGTCCCCCGACCATCACCTTGGGGCTCCTCAGGTTGTCGGCACCTTCGAGGCCCAGGATGACCGAGCGCTCATGGTGAACGCCGATGATGGTGTCGGCCCACGGTGACCCAATGGCACCTTCGACACCGACGATGGTGTCGTTGCCCTCACCGGTGGCTACCCCGGTGACGAGATCGACGTCGACCGGGCCCGCGGCAGTCTCATAGGAGACCACATCGAAGCCGGGATCACCCCGGTCGGGATCATTGCCCTCTATCCGGTCGTTGCCCGGTCCCCCGAAGAGGACATCCCAACCCGTCCCACCGATCAATCTGTCCCTGCCGGTCATGCCGAAGATCCAGTCGTCCCCCCCGCCTCCGTCGAGTCGATTGCTCCCTCGATTGCCAACGATGACATCGTCGCCGGGCCCGCCCTCGGCGTTCTCGATCCTGATGAGGCGGTCGGCGAAGCCACTCCCCCGGACCACGCCGACGTCCATCCGGATGGCGAGGTCCAGATCGATGGCCTCGTACGAGACCGTATCGATGCCGCCTCCACCGAGCACTCGATCGGAGCCGAGGAGCGGGGAGATCTTGTCGTTGCCCCCAAGGCCCTCCAACCGGTCGTCACCATTCGAACCGGTAATCCGATCACTGTGCTGCGAACCAACAACCCGCTCCACGCTACGGATCCTGCCCACACCAGTGATAGCCGTGAACGTGCCGACATCGAGGTTGATCGTGATGCCGCGATCGGACCCTGCGAAGCTGAGGGTGTCGGTACCGGGCCCGCCATCTGCGACATCGGCGTCTCCGTACTTGAGGACCGGGAAGAGCACATCGTTCCCTGGCCCGCCGTACAGGTGATCGGTCTGACTCCTGGCCCCAGACAGCCTGTCGTTGAACGACGAACCACGGGCACGTTCGATGTTCAGGATCTGATCGGTGCCATCACCACCCGAGGCGAGACCGGTGCTGAGGTCGACGATCACGCCGGCCGGGGATCGGACGTAATCGGCCATGTCGAAGCCAGAATTGCCATCGATATAGTCCGCTCCCGGGCCCCCTTCCAGTCGGTCGTCGCCGACGCCGCCACAGATCGTGTCGTTTCCTGCGAGACCTCGGATGATGTCGTCGCCGCCGAGGCCAACGATTATGTCGTCTCCCGGTGTCCCGACGAGTCTGTCGTCGTCACCGGTGCCCACGATCGTCGGGAGGAGCCCATTGCATACTTCGCCGTCGATGGTCAATACTGCGACGCGGTCGGACTTCGCCTCCAGAGCAACCGTGGAGTCCGACACCGATGCGTTCCATCCATCGAACTCGAACGCTCTGGTGAGCGTCCACGGGGAGGTGGTCACGTCGTAGACATGCCAGGAGTTGCGTTTCGTTCCCGCACCCCTGATCCGAACGACCGCAAACGTATCGCTTGCAGTGAGCAGCGTGCCCGGTGAGTCGTCGACGACGATCTCGGGCTTCCATTTGGTGTCGGGACGATATCGAGTGATCGGCGCGGACTGACCGGGCGCCCGGTTCTGCAGGATGACTGTGTCACCTGACAGGACCATCTGTGAGACCTCGGCCCGGATGGTCTTCGTGGCTACCCAGGTGTCTCCGTTCCATCGATAGACCATCGCGCCGAACGACTCGTGGCCCCCGAGAGCCATGATCGTGTCACCGAACTCGAGATGCCTGGCGTCCAAGGGGACTGAGAAGATGGCAGTTCGGCGCCACCTGTTTCCATCGACGGCATACACCCGGAGTTGCATCCTGTCGTTGCGCCGGAGAAGGGCAGCGAGCGTTCCGTCGCCGACACTGATGGCGATGAACTGAGCTTCGGGTTCGGTCAGCACGAGAGAGTCTGCGCCAGTCGAGACGGTGTGCACCCACAGGGTTCCGTCTTCGAGGGCGCCCGCGATGAAATCGCCCCGGAAATCGTGCAACTCGACATCAGTCCGGTAATCGGGAGCCGGATTCCAGTCTGCAAGAATCCGGGTCCACTTACCGTCGTTGCGGCGTTCATACAGCGACACCGTCTCGTAGTGCCCGCCACGGGTGGCGATCCTGTCGCCATCGATCACCGGCACACCCGTCACGGGTCCGGACGGACTGAGGGCCCAGGTAGGCGCCAACACGTTCGCGTCGAGCGGCGTCGTGGGAAACAGGAGAAGCGATAGCGCTGTGACGATCGCGATGGAGTACCGGGAGATGCGCATCGGAACCCAGGGTGACCCCCGAACACAGGGCTCTCCAGGGCCGATCGGCACGTTCGGCGCCCGCTGTGCTGTGAGTCTCGGCGCCAGGGACTGGCATTGGGCAATCGACGCTGGACCCAGGCTGAGCAGGGGTTCAGCGTCGTCGGGTGGCGGGATCTGGGCACGCGGCCTCTTGTCTCCGCTCGATGCCCCGGCGGAGTCCCGGATCCAGTCATCCGCGGCGCCTTCACGTCCGCCGTGGCCGGCTTCTTGAGGCGCCGTGGCCGACTTCCACGTCTGTCGTGGCCGGCTTCCACGTCTGTCGTGGCCGGCTTCCACGTCTGTCGTGGCCGACTTCTTGAGGCGCGGCTCACAAGGCCGGGATACCGGACGAGATGACGAGAGCGAGCATTACGACGAATCTGGATCGGCGACCCGCTCAGGCGGATTGTCGGCAGGAAGTGACGACTGCATGCGCCTTCCTGCATCACGCGATCGACCATCCCAGAGTGATCGTCTTGCGAACGGGTGGCGACTTCTCTGCGGGGACCGGGGGGCCTAACGTTTCCACGCCTCATGTCCGACCACCACCACGACCACGACCACGACCCCAGGTCAGACTCCGGAGGTCTGATGGATCGGCTGCGGCGCGCCCTGAGCCACTCCCATTCCCACACCCAGGATCACAGGTTGCCGCTCGCTGACACGGGGGCGGCCGGGGTCCGTGCCTCGAAGGTGTCTTTGGTCGGGTTGGGGATCACCGCGGCGCTGCAAGCCGTCCTGGTGGTCGTGACCGGGTCGGTGGCACTGCTCTCCGACACTCTGCACAACCTGACCGACGCGTTGACGGCGATTCCTCTGTGGATTGCGTTTTCGCTCGGGCGCCGGGCCAGGACGAGGCGATTCACCTTCGGGCTCGGTCGGGCCGAGGATCTGGCCGGTCTGGTGATCGTGGCCGCGATCGCACTGTCCGCGGTCGGGGTGGCTTGGGAGTCGATCAGCCGACTGCTCGATCCTCGATCCCTCGACCACATCCCCTGGGTGATCGCAGCTGGTCTCATCGGTGCCGCGGGCAATGAACTGGTCGCCGGGTACAGGATCCGGGTGGGGCGTCGGATCTCATCTGAGGCGCTCATCGCCGACGGCCAGCACGCCAGAGCCGATGCTCTGACATCGCTGGCGGTCGTTGCCGCCGGAGTCGGGGCTGCTCTTGGCGCCGATTGGGTCGACCCGGTTGCCGGTCTCGTGGTGGCCGGGATGATCCTTGTGCTGCTCCGCCACGCAGGGACCCGGGTGTTCGGGCGGTTCCTCGACGCCGTCGATCCGTCGCTGGTCGATCAGACTGAGCGGGTTGCCGGCTCGGTTCCCGGCGTGGATTCAGTGGCCGACATCGGAATGCGATGGCACGGGCACCGCATGCTCATCACACTGGTGGCGGCGGTCGATCCCGAACTCACTGTCCGGGAGGGTCATCGCATCGCCCAGGCGATCACCCACGACCTCATCCATGGGTTCGCGTTCAACGTTGAAGCGCTGGTGCACATCGATCCCAGCGGCGAACCCGACGCCCACGAGCCCACAGCGCACCACAACCCATAGACAGGCTTCGGCCCCTGCGTCGTGGCTGAATCCGACGGGTAGGAGGTGCTCGGCGCACCTCCGTCAGGCGGGTAGGTCACTGTCCACCCGCTGCGTGCGACAGCAAGAGCAGGAAGGCCTCAATCGGCATGGCCGGATAGCACTCGACGAGACCGCTTCGGCGATCGAGCCTCTCACCTGGGCAATCCCGGCATGACGGGCATTCCTCGATGAGTAGGGTCGGTCGGGGACGGGAGAGGTGACTACATGAGGCGGACATCGAGTTCGAGGAGGATCTGGCTGGTTGCGGTCGTGGCTGTGATGGCGGCATGCAGCAGTGACGGGAGCGCGCTGACCACGACCACGGCACCTACGACGACCGCAGTGTCGACGACGGCGCCATCGACCACGACCACCACCACGACCACCACCACGACCACCGCCGCGCCCACGACTACCACCACGACCACCGCTACCACCACGACGATGCCGGTCTCAACAGACCTGGCCTCATACCTGGCATCGAGTCTCCAGATCCAGCGAGCGGGCTCTGAGATCGCCCCGGTCTCAGCCGACATGACCTTGGACGAGATGGTTGCGATCAACCGCGAGTGGTCGGACACATATTGGGAGATAGCGATCGACCTCGACCAGCTGACGCCGCCCGCTGAGGCCGCCGGGGCGCACGACGATCTCGTGGCGCTGAGCCTCGAATTCGCCAACTGGTTCGCCTCGTGGGCCAACGCCCTCGAGAACGGCGACGAGGGCCTCCAGCAGGACCTCTCCGAGCAGATCATCTCACTCGCCGCTGCGGCAGTCGACAGTTCCTCCGAGTTCATGGATCTGACGGCCATCGCTTTGGCGGAGCATCAGGACCGGCCGCTGAACGCCTTCCTCCTCGAAGTCATCGAGATCGTTGGGCCATTTGCCATCCAGTACCAGCAGGATCTGGAGAACTTCCAGTACGCCGCAGCGCTCGGCAACATCGATGCGATGGTCGGGGCGCTCACACGAATCGTCGACCGCCTCGACGACCTGCTCGGCGAGTGGGACGGGCTGACCCCGCCGCCAGAGGCAGCCGACTACCACAGGCGGTACATGGAGACAATGGGAGACCTGATCGGGATCAGCCGCGATCTGCTGGCCGCCATCGACGCCGAGGACCTCGTTGCCCTTCAGACATCGCTTCTCGAATTCGCCGAGATCTCACCTCAGACGATCGAGGTCAACGTCATTTTGACCGACCTCCAGATCGAGGCGCTCGGCGGTGAACCGACCGGGACCGACGTGATGGATCTGTGGGTGGGAGCATGCTTCGACGATCCCGACACCTTCGACCTGGCGGAAACCCTCGACGTGATCGACTGCGCCGAGCCGCACCACAACGAGGTGTACGCGATCATCGACTACACCGCTTCGGAGACGTGGCCGGGTGTCGAGGCGATTCAGAACGCCACCTTCGAGGCCTGTCTCGAGGCCTTCGAGCCGTTCATCGGCCTCGAATACGACTTGTCGCGCTGGGACATCGCAGCGTTGTGGCCGTCACAGGCATCGTGGGAGGGCGTGGGCGACCGCGAGATGGTCTGCGCCGTGTACGACCTCTCCGGTGAAAGGGTGACCGGTTCGGCCGAAGGCTCCAGCGAGTAGCCCTGTCTCCTCGACCCGGGCCGGCGGCATCGGCCATGGGGATTATCTTCGACATCAGGCAGCGCAACGCCCTCAACGCCGATCGACGGCCTCCGGCAGCGCACATGAACCTCGCTGCGGCCCTTCGGAGGCGGCCAATCAATCGGTTTGCTCTTGGGATGAGCGCACCCCCAGTTCGCGGACTCCGGCCGTTCCGAGAATCCGCGACCTCTCTCTCTGAGACGACGGAACCCCTGCCTATGCAGGGGTTCCGCTTCGTCGGGCTGGCGGGATTTGAACCCGCGACCTCTTGACCCCCAGTCAAGCGCGCTGCCAAGCTGCGCCACAGCCCGTCTTCATCGAGAAGTAACCGGCATGCCTGGACGACACACCGGCCCTGAGGCTCCCGGACCGGGAGTGTACCGCCCCACCGGACCGAAGATGACAAATCCCGCAGAACACGCTGGGACGAGGCCGTGTGTGCCAGACTGCCCGAACCAATCGTTGGCATTCAGGCTCCTGCCGTCGGAGTGCCCTTGGCAAGGAGCGTTCGATGTCTTACCCGCCACCTCCCGCACCCGCTGAGCCGCCGAAGCCGCCCTGGTACCGAACTCCAATCGGATCGTTCACCATTGGAGTCGTTCTCGCAGCAGTTGTCGCAATCGTGGTGGCCCTCTTTGCGTTCGGAGATGACGACCCGGGAGATGGTGGTCTAGCGGCCTCCACAGTCGTGTCGACGTCTCAAGCAGCCCCCGATACGACCGCGTCCACAACTCCTCCCGAGACGTCTTCGACCACAACGACGTCTACGTCTGCTTCGACGACTGCTCCTGTCACGGCATCGTCGACGACCACAACGGCATCGTCGACGACCACCACGACGTCGACGACCACCACGACGCCGACGACCACCACGACGCCGAC
>JABMPV010000409.1 GCA_013202595.1 bacterium | reverse complement strand
GCACGCGCTCGTCGTCGAGACCGAACTCGCTCAACCACTTCTTCATCATCAGGGTCCGCCGAAGGCACCGATAGTTGCCCTCCGAGTAGTGGCAATCACCCGGATGGCACCCGGCGAGCAGGATCCCGTCGGCGCCGCCCTTGAGCGCCGACATGACGAAGCCCGGGTCGATCCGACCCGAGCACATGACCCGGATCGGCCGCAGGCTCGGGGAGGACTGGATACGCGACACTCCGGCCAGGTCGGCCCCCGAGTACGCACACCAGTTGCAGAGGAACCCGACAATCTTGGGTTGGAATCCGTTCTCCGCCATGTGCTTCCTCCTAGACCGACAGCAAGCCGCCGATTTCTGCGTAGATCTGTCTATCCGTGAACCCCGAGCCGACGATCGCCGACGCGGGACAGGCTGCCACGCAAGTGCCGCAGCCCTTGCATAGCGCATCCACCACATGGGCCACCTTCTCGTCGGCCTTCCACTCGATTGCGTTGTAGGGGCAGATCGCGTTACACACCCGGCAACCGCCGCAGAGCTCCTCCTGGACCTGAGCCTTGATCGGATCGATCAGCAGCTCGCCGCGGGAGATGAGCCCCAGCATCTTGGAGGCTGCGGCCGACGCCTGAGCCACCGTGTCGGGGATGTCCTTGGGGCCCTGGGCGCAGCCGGCGATGTAGATCCCTTCGTTGGCCGTGCCGACCGGGTCCAGCTTCGGGTGCCTCTCGAGGAGGAACCCGTCGCCGCTAGCGCTCAGGTGCAGCAACTGGCGAAGTTCCTCGGACCCTTCGGCAGCCTCCATGGCAGGACACAGGATGACCAGGTCCGCCGGCACCTCTCGGCGCACCCCGAGGAGGGTGTCTTCCGCTTTGACGATCAGACGTCCCGGGGCGCCTTCAGGTGCTGCGGCGACCTCGGACACCTTGCCGCGCACCATGGTGACGCCCTCTTCCATGATCCGGGTGTAGAACTCGTCGTACCCCTTCCCGGCCGCCCGCATGTCGATGTAGAACTGGTAGACCTCGGCGTCGGTCCGCTCCCGCACCAGGTGGCCGAACTTGAGGGCGTACATGCAGCACACCCGCGAGCAATGCTTCCGGTAGTTGGCATCTCGCGACCCGACACAGTGGACGATCGCCACCGAGCGGGGGGCTTCGCCGTTGATGAGCACCTTGCCGTCGGTGGGACCGGTGGAGTTGAGCAGCCTCTCGAACTCGAGACCGGTGATCACGCCATCCAGTTTCCCGTAGCCGTATTGGGGGATGACGCTCGGATCGAACTGCTTGTAGCCGGTCGAAACCAGGATCTGGCCGACGTCGAGATTCAGGTACTCGTCCTTCATCGAGTGGTCCACGGCGCCCGGCTTGCAGGCGTCCACGCACTCGTAACAGTCGACGCAGATCCCGCAGTGCAGGCAGCGCTTCGCCTCGGCGATCGCCTGCTCCTCGGTGAACCCCAGTTCCACCTCGTCCCAGGAAGCAGTCCGGTCGGCCGACGCGAGCTTGGGCATCTCGGTGCGGGGCACCTTCTCCATCTCCGCGTAGCGCCGGGCGTACCGGTGAGGACGCCCCTCGACGTGGGGGATCACTGCCGGGACCATGTGGGTCTCGAAGTCCCCCAGCGGCATACCCCTCAGGTGCTTGTCGATGGCTTCGGCCGCTCGTTTGCCGGACCCCATGGCTGCCACCACGGTCGCCGGGCCGCTCACCGCGTCACCGCCGGCGAAGACGCCATCGATGTTGGTGGCGAAGGTCTCCGCATCGACGTCCAGCGTCTCCCAAGGCGAGAGGCTCATCGCATCGAGCCCCTTGTCGGTCTCGACGTAGGCCAGGTCGGCTTGCTGCCCGATGGCAGCGAGGATCATGTCGAATTCGAGATCGTGTTCCGAACCTTCGACGGGTACCGGCCGGGCTCGGCCGGTGTCGTCCGGTTCGCCCAGTTCCATCTCGACGCAGCGGAGCCCGGTCACCTTGCCCTGGGGACCGAGAACCTCCACCGGGGCCTTCAAAAAGAGGATCCGGATCCCTTCCGCCTCGGCGTCGATCGCTTCGTGCTCCTCACACGGCATCTCCACCCGGGTCCTGCGGTAGATGACGGTTACTTCCTTGGCACCTTCCCTGAGCACCGTGCGGGCCACGTCGATGCCGCAGTTGCCACCACCGATGACCGCCACCTTCGCCCCGACCTTCTGCCGCGCTCCGAGGGCCCTGGCTCTCAGGAACCCGACGGCGTCGACCACACCCTCGAGGTCTTCACCCGGGATCCCCATCGGGATGCCCCGGTGGGCGCCGGTGGCGATGAAGAACGCCCCGTACCCGTCATTGCGGAGCTGGTCGATGGTCACGTCGGTGCCGAAGTCGACCCCGGTACGGAACTCGACGCCCATTCGCTCGATGTAGTCGAGATCCCGCTGCAGGTGCTCGCGCGGGAGGCGGTAGCTGGGGATCCCCAAGGCCAGCATCCCGCCGACGATGCCCTCACGTTCGAAGACCGTAGACCGGTAGCCGCGCAGCGCCAGATTGTGGGCGCACGCCAACCCGGCCGGTCCGCTGCCAACGATGGCCACTTTCTCGTCGTGCCACTCGGCGGGCTCCGGGGGCACCAGCTCGCCGTTGTACTGCTGCTCCCAATCCAGCGCAAACCGCTTGAGATGCTGGATGGCGATCGGTGCTTCCACGGAGCCGCGATTGCATTCCTCTTCACAAGGGTGGTAGCAGACTCGACCGCAGACCACGGGGAGCGGATTGCTCTGCCGGATCAACCGGGCCGCCTCGGCGAACCGGCCGTCGGCGATCAGGGCCACATATCCGGCGGCTTCCTGCCCTATCGGACATGCGGCCCAGCAGGGAGGACGCTCGTCCTTCTCGATCAGGAAAGAGTTCGGCACCGCTTGTGGGAACGACTTGTGGATCGCCGTCCTGGTGCTGAGGCCCATGTCGAAGGGGTTCGGCATCTGAACCGGGCACACCGCAATGCAGTCCTGACAGGAGGTGCAGGCATCAGTGACGTAGCGGGCTCCCTTGCGTACGTTCACCCGGTAGTTTCCAGCGAACCCCGAGACCTCCCCCAAATCGCTCATCGTGAGGATCTGGATGTTCTCCGTCTGGGCCACCGACACCATCTTCGGAGTCAGGATGCAAGAGGAGCAGTCCAGCGTGGGGAAGGTCTTGTCGAAGCGGGCCATATTGCCGCCGATCGTGGAGTCCCTTTCCACCAGATAGACCTGGTTGCCCGACTCGGCCACGTCTAAGGCGGCTTGAATCCCGGCGATACCCGCCCCGATGATCCTCGTGTCGGGG
>JABMPV010000408.1 GCA_013202595.1 bacterium | reverse complement strand
GGCTACACCCTCAGCGTCACCAACACTGTGCCCGACAAGGTCGGCCTCTTCCCGAAGTTCCCCTGGCCCAGGGTGCACAACCCCGCGATCGTCTTCGACCTCGAGGGCGGCATCGCCAACGACATCGAAGCCGAGGAGCAACGGTCGTACGCCGAGATCGAGGCCGCATTGGCCGCCCATCCGGGGAAGGTGGCGGCCATCCTCATCGAGCCCATGCAGGGCGAGGGTGGCGACAACCACTTCCGGCCGGAGTTCCTGGCCGCGCTGCGGACCTACGCAGACGAACACGAAGCACTTCTCGTGTTCGACGAAGTGCAGACGGGCTTCTTCAGCTCGGGCAGCCCATGGTTGTGGCAGCAGATGAGAGTGGCCCCCGACGTGGTCGCCTTCGGCAAGAAGACCCAGGTGTGCGGCATCTACGCCTCGGAACGCATTGACGAAGTGGAGGACAACGTCTTCTCCAAGTCGAGTCGGATCAACAGCACGTGGGGCGGAAACCTGGTCGACATGGTCCGCTGCAGACGATTCATCGAGATCATCGAGAAGGAGGATCTCGGAACGAACATCGCAGAGATGGGCGATCGCCTGATGGGCCACCTGCGCGGTATGGCTGAGCGCACCGGTGGTTTCTCGAATGTGCGCGGTGTCGGGTCGCTGGTCGCGTGCACCATGTCGGATGCCGAAACCCGCAACCGCCTGATCGCCAGCATGTTCGACAACGAACTGCTCGCCCTGCCCTCGGGACCCAATTCGATTCGATTCCGCCTCCCCTTCATCGTCTCGGGCGGCGAGATCGATGAGATCGCCTCCAGGGTGGAAGCCAGCCTGTAGACCGAATCCCGGCGGCGACCCGCCCCGGGGACAATCGCTCAGCCCCCCGGCGTGAAGCGGCCGATACTCGTCGGCATGAGCGCGTCACGACGCCTTCAGCGCTGCCACGCCGACGATGGGTTCACGCTCATCGAGGTGGTGGTCGTGTTCGTGATCCTGGCGATCCTCACGTCGATAGCCGTTCCGACTCTGCTCGGTTTGCGCAATGCCGCAGAGAACCTTGCCGCCCAGTCGGGGCTCCGTGATGTGTTGTTCGCCGAGAAAGCGCACTTCCTCGTCAATGAGGCATACACGGAAGACCCCGAGGCCATCAGAGCCGATGAGCCGAACACTCTCCTCCACCCGAGCGATGCCACCAAGGGCGTCGTCGTCGTCTTCGCACCGGACACGACGGCCACCGTGTGCCTCTCGAGGGCTTCAGGGGCCGGGACGGTCTTCGCCGTGTGGAAAAGCACCATCGATGGCACCTACTACGGCTCTGAAGGGCTCTGGATCTGCCCGTCCACTCCGCCGCCCGGATTCAGCGGAGCCGGTTGGTAGCGCGTAGGATCGTGCGCCGACCACAAAGGGCCCGGCGATGGCGATCACTGTGTCCGGAGTGTCCTTCGGGCACCCCGGCGGCGAGACACTCTTCTTCGATGTGTCGTTCCGCGTCGACACCGGGGCCCACGCCGCTCTGATCGGCGACAACGCCACAGGCAAGTCGACACTGCTCCAATTGATCGCAGGCCGTCTCGAGCCCGAGGAAGGCACCATCGCCATCGACGGCTCCGTGCGATACATGCCCCAATCCATCGGTCAGCGCGACGATCCCGTCACCGTTCGAGAGTTCCTCGCCGGGCTCTCCGGCCCGAGGGTGACCGAGGCGGCCAACACGCTGCACGAGGCCGAGTCGGACAACCTGCGGGAGGCGACCCGGGAGACCGGCATGGCCCTGGCGGCCGCGCTCGAGGAGTGGGGTGCAGTTCACGGCTTCGAGATCGAGGCGCTGTGGGACACGGCCACCACCGACGTCCTGCGCCAGCCATTCGCCGCCGCGGCAGAGCGGCTGATCACAACGCTGTCGGGTGGCGAGCGAAAGCGCCTGGCCCTCGAGATCCTCTTCGGGTCCGACGCCGGGGTGCTGCTGCTCGACGAACCGGACAACTTCCTCGACATCCCTGCCAAGCGGTGGCTCGAAGAGCGGGTCAGGGCATCGCAGAAGACGATCCTGCTGATCAGCCACGACAGGGAACTTCTGTCGAACGCCGTCGATCGACTGGTCACGATCGAAGCATCGGGCGCGTGGACCCACGGCGGCTCCTACAGGGGCTACGACGAGGCGCGCTCCGCGCGCAACGAACGGCTCGGTGACGCCCTGGAGCGCTGGAAGGACGAGGAGCGCCGCCTGTACCGCCACATGAAGCTCCTCAAGCAGCGGGCGCTGATCAGCGACGCCAATGCCTCGAGAGCGGCAGCGGCAGAGACCAGATGGAAACGATTCGTCGATGTCGGCCCGCCTCCCGCTCCCCCATCGGATCAGCGGGTCAGCATGCGGTTGAGAGGATCCGACTCCGGCAGGCGGGTGGTGCGGTGCCTCGATCTGCAGATCGCTCAGCTCACGAGGCCGTTCAGCCTCGACGTCTACTACGGCGACCGGGTCGCGGTGATGGGACCGAATGGATCTGGGAAGTCCCACTTCGTGCGCCTGCTCGGCGGCGACACCATCGACCACGCCGGATCGTTTGCCCTTGGCGCCCGGGTTCACGCCGGCCTGTTCGTCCAGACCAACGACCGCACCGATTTCACAGGCCGGACCCCGATCGATGCGCTCGCACCGGGCGGCGGGAGCGACGAGACCCTCATGCGGCAGTTGGCGAGGTACGGCCTGGCCGGCGCCGCCCGACTCCCCTATGAGAACCTGTCGGGCGGCCAGCAGGCTCGCCTGCAGGTGCTCGCCCTGGAGCGCAGCGGAGCCAACCTCCTGCTGCTCGACGAGCCGAGCGACAACCTCGACCTGGTCTCGGCGGACGCACTGCAGCGCGCCCTGGAGGAGTTCTCAGGGACCGTGATCGCCGTCACGCACGATCGCTGGTTCATGAGGAGCCTGGACCGCTACGTCCTGTTCCGCCTCGATAGGAGGGTCGGCGAGGCATTCGACCCCGATACGGCGGTACAGGTGATCGATGACCCCGATTTCGTCCCGGGACCGGGGTCATTCACCTGGCTCACGACGAGTTGAGCCCCCCGCCAGTCAGCCGGCGTCACCCAGGAGTTGCTCGATGACGTCCCGCGCCGTGTAGGTGGACGCACTGCCCACGAGGAAGCGGGCGACGTCGGCGACGTCGTCACCCGATGTCACCAGGACCGGCTCTGGAGTGCCGGAGCGCTTGATCTGCCCGAGGCCGATATTGGCCATCAGCGCGTTGCACAGGCACTTCCTGCCCACGGTGTCGGCCTCGTCGCCACCCTTGCGGATGTAGTCGTCGACCGGTTCGGCGGGGCAGCGCCATCCCTTGGCTCCGTCGTCGCCCACGTACGCAGTGCGCAAGTACCCGAGATCGCAGATCCGGTCTCGCTTCTCGTACACATCTTCGTCTGCGAGCGTGCCGCCCAACTGGACCACCTTGAAGGGGAATCCGGTCGGCGATGCGATCGGGTCGGTGAAGACTGACGCGGTCCGCTGCTTGCTCTCGGCGATGACCTGCCGCTTGATCCCGGCATCGAGGCCCGACTCTTCGCAATAAGCGAACGCCGTGCCCACCTGCACGCCTGCGGCGCCCTCGGCGATCGCCTGCTTCACCTGGGTGCGATGGCCGTAGGAACCGGCCAGCCAGAAGGGCAGCCCGAGCTCACGGAACACATCGAGATCGGGGACATCCTTGTCGCCGTACAGGGGCTCGCCCTGATCGGTCATGGACCCCTTGGTACGCGGTGGCGCATTGTGGCCGCCGGCCGTGGGGTACTCGATGACGAAGCCTTCTATCGTCGAGTCTGCCCGACGCGACAGCACTGCCGCCAGCACATGGGACGACACGATCGCAAGGAATCTTGGGCGCTCAACCGGTGGAAGCACACCGCGGGAGTACTCGGCAGGATCGAATCGAACGATCGGGTCATCATCCGGAGTGGCCTTCTTGATATCGACCTTCATCTCGACCGGCAGCCCGGCGGCAAGGCGGTCGAGGATGCCGGGAATCGCTCTGGGGATCCCTGCGCCCACCAGGACATAGTCCACGCCACCGAGCATGGCTCCGTACAGCGACGGCAGAGTCGGTGCC